>NZ_JAUBRM010000061.1:0-46001 GCF_036701905.1 Microcoleus sp. MON2_D5 | reverse complement strand
TGAATATTCTTTAACTCTGCTTGAATATATCCCTCGCTCCTGTTCTTAGTTTGCGCTCGATTATTCAGCAAGCCCTAATTAAATTCTAATCTGCTTTGCTTAATAATCTCGCTCAATATAGTGCTTAAGTACCCTTTGGCAACAGCTTGTTCAAATCTTTCTATCAGAATAGGAACATTTATTATTTCTTCTATACATTCCATGTACTGAGATACTATAGCATTTATTGAATACAGCTTTCGAGCTTGTGCTTCAATCTTTGATTTAATTTCACTATCTGAATCTAAAGATTTAACTACAAATGTTATCGGATACCTTTCAATTTTATCAATGTCTAGGAAATATTTATTTACATCTACAGTTTCAGTCACTTGAAAAAAACGTCCTAGGGGTTTCATTACAAAGTCAATTCCCCCATCATTAGCATTTGTCCTACCTGTTTTAAACAGCTTTAAATTTTCTTGCTGGAGTCTGTCTAGTGCATAACCCCAATAAATAACTCGGTCATTGTAGTAGTATTTTAATATACTGTAGCTGACTATCTCTAAAATTCGAGCATCTACATTTGGCGCTACCATTTGTTTGATAAATTCTCTGACTTGAACCTCTGTCAATCTTTGAGCATCTTTACAAATTTGAATAAACTTTTCAAAGCTATCTCTCTTAGCTTCAACGTAAGCATCAATTATTTGGATTACTGTTTCTGCTATATTGTGTTCATTCTCATTGATTTTGACTTTTAATAAATTTTCGTTAAACCAATACCTGTTATTTTTCTGATTTCTCAAAATTGGGATGAACTCACAAGTGGGAAAATATTTTTTAAATTCTTCATTCATCCTATGGTTCAAGCCATGATTTTGAAGCTTTTGCCCGAATGGTAATTCACGCTGTCTCTTAAAAAGATTGGTATAAACTGCACCTTCATAATCTGAATACATTCCTGTCCGATCAAATTTTTTCACCAAATAATCTTCAACTAAAACCTAGATTGCGTATAAGTTGGCAAAACTTCCTCTTGATTTTGAGCCTTTATTTGAAGATTTATTCTTTATATTCAAATATAAAATTAGCTGGCTTTCACGCAATATTTGATACCCCACGTCGCCAAACTTATCCTCTAAAATGGTTTTAATTATTTTTGTAAATTCATGTTCCATTTTTATTAGAGTTGTAAGTTTAGTGTTAGCTGCTGTGGCGAAACTTCACCGGAGTTGACTTCAGACATGAGAGCCTCTTCACTCTCATCCGGAGTAATTTGCAACCTCCGCAATCCTATTTGTAGATACTTTTCTTGTAATTCTATGCCGATTGACTTTCTTTTAAGCTGTTTGGCAACAAATGATGTTGTAAAAGTTCCCGAAAATATATCTAGTACAACGTCACCCTCATTACTACTGGCTTTGATAATTCTTTCTAACAATGATGTTGGTTTTTGGGTAGGATGTTCCTCATACTCAGGCATACGATATCTCACTCTCGGAAACTCCCACACATTACCTGGAACTTTTTTAGAATTATATACTGATGGTGTAGCCTTGCGGTAGTCAATTAGTTTTCTCACAGATCCGGTTTTTGCCTCTACCAGAATATCGGAGGAATTGAATGTATAATTTCGTTTGTCCTTGACACAATATAAAATTGGTTCGTACAGAGAACCGTAAAAATTTTTTGCTTGTACGCCCGAACTGTCATAATACCACACTATTCGAGAAAGGATTGTTAAGCGATCGCGCAAATATAAATCAAAGTAGGGCATACTTTGAGTTGACGCCATCAGATACAAACTGCCATTATGCTTGAGCTTATTAACACATAAGTTCAACCAAGTATAACTCCATTCTAAATAATCGCTTTCAAATTCCCACTTGTCTTTAACACCATTGAAATTTTTGCCAATATTATAGGGAGGATCGGCAAAAATTAAATCGATTGAGTTGTCTTGGATTTTACTGCCAAGCACTTCTAACACATCTCCTAAAATGAGCTTGTGGTCGTCAATTTCAAAAATCTTCATTCAGCCTAACCTCTTCCAATTAATATTGGCTATTGCCAAGTGTAGTGAGATATGTTCTATAAATATTTAATACAGTTCATATTTGAGCAAAGTACACGGAATCGAGCCATTAAAAACCGGAATCCGCCGCGATGTCCTGAGTCCCACCTTTTTGCCCAACTCCTTATTTCCAGTCAAAATAAACGCATTCCAACCTTTAAAACGATTCTTGAAAATATCCCCCAACATCTGGTACAAATCTCCCAATTCGCTAGCATCTCCCAGGCGCTCTCCGTAAGGAGGATTGCAAATCAGAACACCTCTGTCTGCTGGTGCTTCCAACTGAGATAACTCGGTTTGAGCAAACTGAATCTTACCAGAAATACCAGCTTGCTGCGCGTTCGTGCGAGCTTGGCTTAACATATCGGAATCGCGATCGCACCCTGCAATCACCTCTTTAAGTTGCGGCAATTCGCTATTTTCAGCTTCGGCCCACAATTTATCCCACAAAGGTTCGTCAAAATCCCGCCAAGTCATAAATCCAAAATTTTCTCTAAACAATCCCGGTGCAATATTCAAGGCCTTTAAAGTCGCTTCCAAAGGCAAAGTTCCCGAACCGCACATCGGGTCTAAAAAGGGCAAATCTGGCGTCCATTCTGCCATCTCCAACAAAGCCGCAGCTAGGGTTTCTTTGAGGGGAGCAAGCCCCATCGCCGGTCGATATCCCCGGCGGTGCAAACTGCCGCCAGAACTGTCTAAACTTAAAATAGCTCTATCTTGATGAATGTGAATGTTAATTAGCAAATCGGGATGCTCTACATCGACATTAGAACGCTTGTTAAATTGAAGGCGCTGTTGGTCGGCGATCGCATTTTTGACCTGCAAAGCTGTAAAGTGAGTGTGGTTCAAATTTTCGTTGCCACCGGTGCAGTTTACTGCTAAAGTATTTTCGGGATATAAGTATTCGTCCCAAGGGATTTTCTGCACTTCCCGGTAGAGCATATCCGAGTTGTAACACCGGAATTCGGCGATCGGCATTAGCACTCGAAAAATTGTTCTCGACCACAGATTGACGCGGTACAATAAAGCGCGATCGCCCGCAAAGTAAACCCCTGTAAAATCTGGCTTGACATCCTGGGCCCCTAAACGTTCTAATTCTTGGGCGGCAATAGTTTCTAAACCGCGCGCAACTGTAGCAAAATATTGATTCATTTGTTAATGGTTAATGGTTAATGGTTAATTGTTATTTGTTAATTGTTAGTGGTTACTACTGACAACTGATAACTGACCGATCACCATAGTAGCTGGTTTTAATCATAAGTCTCAAAAAAATAATCTACCTTAAGGCAGATGCGTAGGTTCGGCAATGCTAGCTTATTAAAAATAATGTTCAACAAGCGCTCGCATTTCCCTGCCTCTATTTATTTATAGCGCTGACTGCGAGAACACATACGCTAAACCTTAAAACTCTTACTTTAACAGGAATTCAGCTCTCAAGCTCAACTTGATATCTCACTTTTGCAGATGAGTTTGCTTGTCTATTATTGAAAATTTTTATTAACAACTTCACAATTTATTGACTTTATGCTAAGGTACTTAGAGCTTGAGATTGAACCCTCAACACAATTGTTAAGGAACCTCTTAGCTAGATCGGTTTACTACATTTGGAGACATTTATGTCAAAGCAAATTGACGGATCGACTTTCAAACAATCCCGTGCCAGCAAAATTCAAGTTGAAGTCAAGGAAATTGCCAAGCAGGTAACAGCTAAAAACATCTCTTCTCATCTGAATGTTGATGCTGATGGTGACGATGTTAGCAACGAATAATTAAAAGTCTTTTCTGTTAGACTTCGCATCCCCAAGCAAGAAGTAATAGATTTTACTCCTTGCTTGCGGGATAACTCTAGGGGCATTGCCTCTCACAGTTAATTTGTTCAATTTTTATTGATAAAAATTGTCATAAAGAATTATGCGATCGATCGCCAACCTATTGCAACCATACAATCTCAAAGAATTTTTAGACCACAATTGGACAACCAAAGCCGTTTTGATCCCCAGCGAAGGTAAGAAAAATTTTGCACACCTATTTTCGTGGGAAAAACTAAACTACATCCTCAACTTTCACCAACTAAGATATCCCGATATTCGCTTAGCAATAGGAGGAAAAGTCCTCGATGAAAGCGCCAATGAAAACCTCATCAAATCCTGCCAATCGGGAGCAACTTTAATTATCAATGAAGTACACAAACTAATTCCCGAAATCGCTCACTTTGCTGCGGCAATCAAATCAGACTTAGGTTATGCAAATCAAGTAAATGCTTACTGTTCCTGGCCCGAAAAACAAGGATTTTCCTCCCACTACGACACCCACGAAGTTTTTATATTGCAAGTAGATGGAATCAAGCAATGGTATGTATTTGAAGACACAATTAAGTATCCGCTGAAAGATCAAAAATCCTCATCTTTTCCACCACCAGAAACCGAAGCAGATTTAAGCTGTATTTTACATCCAGGGGATGTGCTTTACATACCGCGCGGACATTGGCATTATGCAGTTGCTTGCGAAGAACCCTCGCTGCATTTAACATTAGGAATACATTGCAAAACCGGAATTGACTTTTTAGAATGGTTGGTTAGCGAATTGCGCGAACAATCAGATTGGCGCAAAAGTTTACCGCTACGAACAAACGCCGATGCGATTAATGCAAATGTCAACAGTTTAATTGCTGAATTGCACCGCTACGCAAACAGTAAAAATCTTGCAGATGAGTATAGCAGTTATCTGGACAGTTTAGGAAAACCTGTTGCCAAATATTCTTTGCCTCATCAAGCAGGGTTCAATATTTTTCCCTCTGGTGTGCAAACCAAGTTTAAAATTCCCAAGTTTCAGCGGGTAAGAATTCACGAATTATCTGATGATGGCGGATACAAAATAGTTGTTGCAGGTAAAGAAGTATCCCTGAGAGGAGTCACAGCTAAATTTATGGACAATTTATTTAGTACGGAGTTTTTTACTGGGGAAGATGTTATGGATTGGTTGCCGGATTATGATTGGGAAATAGATATAGTGCCACTTTTGTCAAAGCTGGTAGTTGAAGGAATTATTTTTGTTGGTTAAAACTGGAGAAGAACATGAGTTCTTATAAATGGGTTGTAAAAAGAGCAATTTTTGACACATACAAGGAGTTAAACAATAATGGATAAGTTTTTTTGTGCTGATGCTTCTAAATGCGTTAAAGAGGATATTATTGGCAGCGGTAGTAATTACCAAACCTATATATTAATTGAATGTTGTTTTCCTTGGGAAGCTGAAGCGTTTAATTCTAAACAAATTTCCCAAAATCTCAAGGATTTGGTAGAGGAAGTAGAACATTCAAAACAGAAAATCCGATTTTTATTGATAAATAACGACCGAACCAAATGTTCAGATCAGCGTAAAGTTGTGATTTATGAGAATAAAGATCTGGAACTTTTTGGGGGTTACGAAAAGCATGAATTTAATGTAGATAGTTGTGATAAAGTAGCGGGAATTATCAACAGCTATTTAGCTGGAGAAGTTCCTGGTTGCGAAACCGAAAACAAGCAAACTAGAGATATTTTGGTTTGCACTCACGGCAGTCACGATATGTGTTGTGCGAGATACGGCAATCCTTTTTATGCCCAAGCAACTGCTTTAGCTTCTGAGTTAGAATTGAATGATGTTCGCGTTTGGAGAGCCAGTCACTTTGGCGGACACCGCTTTGCACCGACTGCGATCGATTTGCCTGATGGCAGATATTACGGAAATCTCGATCGCGCGTCGTTCCAATCCATTTTAACGCGAACTGGCGATATCGAATGCTTGAATAAAGTTTATCGTGGTTGGGGAATTTTGCCAAATCCTATCCAAGTTTTGGAAAGAGAATTGCTCGTGCTTTACGGGTGGGATTGGTTTAACTACAAAGTCGCCAGCAAAATTCTCGATTTAGACACAGAAAATGATGCTTTTTTAGCTGAAATTACCTTTGAAAAAGCCGACGTTACGTACACTTATCGTGCCGATTTGGTAAAAGATGAAACAAAAACTGTTCGACTCAAAGGTTCCTGTGGTGCTAAAAAAGAGTCAGAATTTGTCAAATATTCGGTAGAAAATATCCATTTTTACTCAACAAAAACAGACGAGTTAAAGTTGGCAATCTCTCCTTCAGTTTCGCTGCCCAAATTGGTCGAGACTACGTGATCTGCTGTCCCGCATCTAAATTATTCTTTTTTGCGGGCGGGACACCTCACAAGAATTTCATCAAACTTGAGTGTAAAATTTAAATATGCCGATGA
This sequence comes from Microcoleus sp. MON2_D5, assembly GCF_036701905.1. NCBI lineage: Bacteria > Bacillati > Cyanobacteriota > Cyanophyceae > Oscillatoriales > Microcoleaceae > Microcoleus > Microcoleus sp. MON2_D5. The sequence continues at coordinate 39,689 of NZ_JAUBRM010000061.1, read as the reverse complement.
TTAAATCTCTAACTGCATAAATATGTGCGGGATTCCCAGGTAGTCAAAGGGGTTTTCTTGTTCGGAAAATCCGAGTTTTTTGTAAAAATTAGTGGCATTAATGCGAGACATAAGTCTCAAAGTTTTGATATTTTTTTGCTGAGCTTTTGCTATTAATTTTTTAATCACTTTAGTGCCAATTCCCTGATTTTGAAATTCAGGAAGTACGGCAACGTAGCTGATGCTTCCTAATTTTGGGGATAATTCTCGCAGTCGGGCTGAAGCAATGATTTTGCGATCGCACATGGCAATTAAATGCAAAGCACCATCTTCGTGATTATCCCTTTCGCTACCCATCTCCATTCCTAGAGGCGATCGCAAAACCAGCCACCGCTGGTAAAACATCTCTTCTAATTCTTGTTTGTTTCTAACCGGGCGTATATCTAGTTGAGGCATTTTTATCTTGTAGGGTGCATCGCCGCCAGATTTTAGATTTAATTTGCAGATTATACCGTAGGATGCCGACGCACCATACGGGATAATGTGCGAGTTACAAACTGTCAGTAATACTGGTGAAATTAAAAGCTTTCACGCGCACTCCGGGCACGACACTACCGCCGTAACGCTTCACCGCACTAACTGCATCCACATCGCGCAACATATCAGGTAAAACTTGATTGAAACGCAGGTTTTTAATCGGGTAAGCAATTTTGCCATCCTCAATCCAAAAAGTACCGTCGCGAGTCATTCCCGTTACTTCCAATGTTTTCGGATTAACGTAACGCACGTACCAAGCTCGACTGACAAAAATTCCGCGCTCGGTTTGAGCAATTAAATCTGCTAAACTTTGGTCGGAACCTGTCATTACGATCGGGTAATAAGCACCTTTTGCCTCTTTGCCTTTTTGTGCGGCCCAGTAGCGAGAATAAGACAAACTTTGAGGGACGCCATCTTTGATGATTTCCAAATAGTTATTGCTCAATCCGTCGCCGAAAAAAGTATTCGATCGCAACAAAGGATGAGCCGGATCGCGCTGCACTTGCACTAACGGGCTAAAAAGTTGTTCCCCCGCGCGGTTTCCCGCTGGTTTTCCCTCTGCATCGGCGATCGACATAAAGGATCGCCCCTCATCCGCCGCCCTCGCATCCAGCCCCCAAATCACCCACGGTAGCAAGCCCGCAAAAGCAGCGCCGTCAAAGATTACTGGATAAACGCCCGGAGTGATGGGGCGCGGGTTGCGGGATGCGATAGCCCGATCGAGCACTTGTTCTGCTAATTGGGCGATCGGCAATTCGTTGATACTCCAAGCAGTGCTCTGAGCCCAACTAGAACCGTCTTCAACGCGAGCAGTAAAGCTGAAATCCGCCTTTGTAGACTGGTTGCAGGCGCGGAGTCCGGTTGACGAGGCGATCGCGTACAGCGACGCCTCAGTGCTCAAAGTGCCCGAACCATGAGCGCCCCCCTGGGAGGATCTCGCGCAAGCTTGCTGCACCATTTCTGCCCGCGCTAGAGGCGATATAGTTGCGGTTGCTGTGTCGAATGCGGGCGATCGCAAATCGTAGGTTTGAGGCGGCAGTAGCGGCATCCATTCGGGGTCTGTCGGCGCAATTCGGGCCAATTCTTCCGATCGCTTGACTGCGGAGGCGATCGCATCTTCATCAAATTCTGTAACAGCAGCAGAGGCGCTTTTGTTGCCAAAATAGCTAGTAATGCTCAGGCTAAATACTGTTTTGCTGATATTTTGGCTGATTTGATTTTCCGAGAATCTCGAAAGAGATTCCTCGCCTGTAGAGAGACTGACAAATACTTCCTCTGCTTTGGATAATTTGACTGCTTTTTCTACTACAGATAAGGCTTGGTCTTCACTTAAACTTGCGGGCGATGTTGTTACAATCATGATTAGTAATTAGGCATTGCGAATTGGGCATTGCGAATTGGGCATTGCGAATTGGGCATTGCAAATTGGACATTGGGCATTGGGCATTGTTAGCAATTAACTAATAACTAAGAACCGATGCCCCATGCCCCATGCCCCATGCCCTATTACCCAATTTGAATATCCCTCACTCGCACCGGCACACAAGCGTGAGTCATCTGAGCAACCTGCACCGGCTCGCCCTTGCCGCATATATGAGTACCGCACTGAACCAGCTCCGAAGCCGGCCCGATTGCATCTATTTGATTCCAGAAATCAGTAGTCATTGCTTGATAAGTTACATCCTTCAACATACCGACAACTTTACCTTTTTCCACCTTCCAAAAAGCATCGCCGCCGAATTGAAAATTGCGGCGCTGCTGGTCGATCGAATAACTACCCATACCGTCGATTAAAATCCCGTCTTCCGTATCCGCAATCATCTCTGCCAAAGTAGCAGTATGGCTGCCGCCATCCGGGCCCGGTTCCAATCCCAAATTAGGAATTCTCACCATCGGCACGCTCGACCAACTGTCAGCGTAAGCAGAACCGTTGCTGCTACCGCGTCCGAGGCGATAAGCCGTCTCTCTGTCAGTGAGATAATCAACTAAAATTCCATCCTTGACAACGTACCAATCTTGTGATTTTACGCCCTCATCATCGTAACCCATTGTACCGCGGCCGCCCGGTTGAGTGCGATCGCACTTAAAATTCACCCAAGGTGCAGCGTATTGCAGTTTATTTAACTTATCAGTAGTAGCAAAGCTCGTGCCAGCAAAATTAGATTCGTAGCCGTAAACCCGGTCTAATTCAGTTGGATGTCCTACTGATTCGTGGATTGTCAAAAACAAATTTGTCGGCTTGAGAATCAGGGATTTGCAAATACCAGCAGGGATTTTAGGAGCGCGGACTTTCTCAATAGCTTCGGCAGCAACTCTTTCAACTTGACTCAACAAATCATCGGGATTAATATGTTCGTAACCGATATTAAGTGGCGGGCGTTCGTAACTGCGACTTTGGGCATCGCCGCCCGCAATTGCCGTACAGTCAAAGCCCGGATAGCTGCGGTAGATTGTTTGTTCGATTAGCGAGCCTTCTGTAGAAGCAAAAACCTTGTCTTCGCGGCTGGACTGCAAAAAAGAATCAGCTTTTTTGATGCCTTGTGCGCCGTGTGCTAGCAGCTTCTCGTTGATAGTTAGCAGCAGTTCCGCTTTATCAGCAACTGGTACCGAAAAAGGGTCAATGGCGATGGGAGTAATGTAGGTATCGACATATTTTTCGATCGGCACTAACCGCACCGGTTCCTTTTGAGTCAAGCGGCTGCCTTTAGCGATTTCTACAGCCAAAGCGACTATTCTTGCAACCTCTGCCGGTGTTTTGCTGTGACTGGCGGCAAACCCCCAAGCGCCGTCTAGAAGCACCCGCACGCCAAAACCGGAACTTACATTATCTGACAGTTGACTTAAAGATCGATCGCGCGCGTAAAGATTCTGCCTTCGGTAAGTGCAAAAACGCACATCACCGTACTCGCAACCTGTTTTACGAATCAAATCTACAGCCAAATTTGCTAACTCATTAGCAGAGATTTTTGCCGTTAATTGCACCATAGTTATTCGTCATTCGTCATTAGTTGTTAATTATTATAGCGCTTTTTAATTATTTGAACGAACCGCGAAGACGCAAAGAGCGCGAAGGAAGAACTGCATCTTCTTCTTTCTCCTCCTTCGCGTCCTTCGCGCCTTCGCGGTTCATTTAGTCTAATATCTTGCACCATTATCCATAGATATTTTATGGGCGGGCAGGATGCCCACCCCACAAGAAATTTACTGTTTGTGGAACAGGCATCTTGCCTGTTAATGTGGAACAGACATCTTGCCTGTTAAGCGAGAATGGTGGAAAATCTCATTTTAATCCTACTCCATCTCCTGCAAAACCCCTGTCAAAATTTCCACAATGCGATCGATATGTTCCTTCTCAATAATCAACGGTGGCGACAAAGCAATAATATCACCCGTCGTGCGAATTAGCAACCCTTTTTCATAGCACTGCAAGAAACAATCAAAAGCCCGTTTCCCCGGCTTCCCAGCAAGAGATTCTAACTCAATCCCAGCGACAAGTCCCAGATTCCGAACATCAATTACGTGCCGCACCCCCTTCAAAGAATGCACCGCATTCTCCCAATAATCTGCCATCTTATCTGCCCGTTCAAATAACCTTTCTTCCTCATAAATATCCAGCGTCGCCAAAGCAGCCGCACAAGCCAGAGGATGACCCGAATAAGTATAACCGTGAAAAAGCTCGATCGCATTTTCAGGAGCATTCATAAAAGCATCATAAATGCCTTCTTTCACAAACACCGCCCCCATCGGCACCGTACCGTTAGTTATACCTTTCGCCGCCGTCACAATATCGGGAACCACCCCAAAATATTCCGTTGCAAAACTAGAGCCAAGCCGCCCGAATCCGGTAATTACCTCATCAAAAATCAGCAGAATTCCGTATTTGTCGCAAATCGCCCGCAGTCGCTCCAAATAACCTTTCGGGGGAATCAAAACACCTGTAGAACCAGCCACTGGTTCCACAATTACCGCTGCAATATTAGACGCATCGTGCAAAGCGACAATCCGCTCCAATTCATCCGCCAAATGCGCTCCCCATTCTGGTTGTTTGCGGCTGAAGGCATTGTGTTCGAGATTGTGAGTGTGAGGCAAATGATCTACTCCTGTGAGCAAACTGCCAAAAAACTTGCGGTTTGTACCGATACCGCCGACAGAAATTCCCCCAAAACCAACGCCGTGATAGCCGCGTTCCCTGCCGATTAATCTTTGGCGGGTTCCTTCACCTTTCACCCGGTGATAAGCAATCGCAATTTTTAAAGCAGTTTCTACAGATTCCGAACCCGAATTAGTAAAAAAAACGCGATCGAAATTGCCCGGAATCATCTTTACCAAACGTTCCGCCAATTCAAAAGCACCCGGATGTCCCATCTGAAAAGCCGGAGAGTAATCCAAACGCAAAACCTGCTGTTTAACTGCTTCGGCAATTGTCTCGCGGGCGTGTCCTGCATTCACGCACCACAGCCCCGCAGTACCATCTAAAATTGAGCGGTTATCATCGCTTGTAAAGTGCATATCTTTTGCCGATACCAGCATTCGCGGATTCGCTTTAAACTGTCGGTTGGCAGTGAATGGCATCCAGTAAGCGTCCATATTTGTCATCGTTTTTTTATTTTTTTATATTGATGATTCTGCCTCCAAACTATAACTTGCTATCGATTGCAGAGCGCCCGACACTTATTATAATTTTACAAACATCTCTTTTAAACGAACCGCGAAGACGCAAAGAGCGCGAAGGAAGAGAAGAAAGAGGTTTTTATCATTTTCAAGTAGAGTCTTTGCCTGAAGACATCTACCTATCTTCTTCTTTCTCTTCCTTGGCGCCTTGGCCGTTAATTAAATAGATATTCTTTAATTAACGATCGCCTCCACAGACTCATGCTGCAACAAACCAGTTAGCATTTTCACAGGCCGCTCCCCGTAGGGCCACGCGAAAGCATGGCGGAAAGCAGCTTCTTGACACGCTTGCAACTGCCGAAAATCAATGATATCCAAAGTTAACAAATTCTCGTACTCGAAAGGCAATCGCACGTTGTGCAATCCCGCGTTGTCGGTACAAATGGCAATATCGACGCCAGCTTCAAAACATCGATCGAACACAACCTTCAATTCGCGCATATCCTGCAACGTCCCCGTTTTGAGATAGGTAGTCGGGCAAACTTCCAAGCATTGACCCCTGCGCGCGACTTCTGGCAGCAGTTCGGGATATTTTAACGGAATTTGAATCCCGTGGCCGATACGCATCAGATAAGGCAGAAGTTCGGGATAACAACCAGACGTAGTTTCATAGAGGTGGCCGGTAGTTTTGATGCCGATCGACCTCGCATACTGGTACAATCCGACAAACTCGTCCAAACGCTCGCCAATACAATCATCGCCACCAGCTATATCGATCGCACAAACATATTCCCCCATTTGCGCCGCCAAATCTACGATCGCCCGATTCACCTCATAGGGTAAACGCGAGTGCATACACAAAATTTGGCTAGTAACAATCGGACAATCGCTAATTTGACTTGCCTTGCCCACAACCTTTACAATTTCTGCCATCAAATCAATGCGTTCTGACTGATTCAAATGTTCTGGAGTCCGCAAATAAGGCGTATAGCGCAACTCCAAATAAGCCAGATTTTCAAACACGTAAGCGCCCCGCATCAACCGATAGATGAAATAAGGCAAAGTCTCAACAGTTTGAACGCTTTCTACCAGCGTGTGCAGTTCCAAATACTCATTGAGAGTATTGCGCGGACGAGTGTAAAACTCCTCAAACTCCGAGTATTCTTGAAATCGATTAACCATCTCAGCATTGTGGCGATCGAAATACCGCCACAGCACCCTAGGAACAACAGAACCACCCAGATGGCGGTGCAACTCAGCGTGTAAAGTCATGGCAACAAAGCCTCTATTTTCTCAATCTTAACAAAAATTAATTTGACCGAAAACAATGGGGTCTGTTGCCCCCGGACTCGTCTGTGGCTCGCCTCTCACTAATATGCCTAGCCGATCGACCTGTGAACCAATGTATCCGTGGCGTAGCCTCTAAAATCTAAAATCCTAAATCTAAAATTTAAAATTGATTGACATTTTGGACGCATTCATACATAATCGGAGATTGTGTCAACCTGAACTGAACGCGAGAAACCCTTGGCTAACGTAGTTGTGATCGGCGCCCAGTGGGGCGATGAAGGAAAAGGCAAAATTACCGATTTGCTCAGCAAATCCGCAGATATCGTTGTCCGCTACCAAGGGGGCGTCAACGCGGGTCACACCGTGGTAGTTAACGGTCAGACTTTCAAGCTGCACTTAATTCCGTCTGGGATTCTCTACCCTGATAAAGAGTGTATCATCGGCTGCGGCACGGTCATTGACCCCAAAGTTTTAATTGCAGAGTTAGATCAGTTAGAGGCACTGAATATTTCGACAGCCTCCCTGATGATTTCGGAGACGGCTCACGTCACGATGCCCTATCATCGATTAATTGATGTAGCATCGGAAACGCAGCGGGGAAATTATAAAATCGGGACGACGGGACGCGGCATTGGCCCTACTTACGCCGACAAGTCCGAACGCACTGGCATTCGGATGCTCGATTTAATGGACTTGGAAGGGTTGCAAGAACAACTGGAATGGACGATTAATTGTAAAAATGTCCTTCTCGAAAAACTCTACAATTTGCCACCTCTAAATCCCCAGGATGTAATTGATGAATATCGAGTTTATGCGGAACGTTTGCGACCGCACGTAGTTGATAGTTCCCTGAAAATTTATGAGGGACTTCACAAGCGGAAAAATATTCTGTTTGAAGGCGCGCAAGGCACTTTATTAGACTTAGACCACGGCACTTATCCTTACGTTACTTCGAGCAATCCCATCGCAGGCGGTGCTTGTGTGGGAACCGGAGTCGGCCCAACAGCGATCGATCGCGTAATTGGCGTAGCAAAAGCTTATACAACCCGCGTCGGAGAAGGCCCCTTCCCTACCGAAATGGTAGATGGAATAGGCGCAATTTTGGGCGAGAGAGGTGCAGAATTCGGCACGACAACGGGCAGAAAACGCCGCTGCGGTTGGTTCGATGCGGTAATCGGCCGCTACGCAGTCCGCATCAACGGCCTTGACTGTCTGGCAATTACCAAACTCGATGTTTTGGATGAATTAGAAGAAATTAAAGTTTGCGTTGCTTACGAAATTGACGGCGAACGCTGTGTTGATTTCCCGAAAAGTTCCCGGATATTTACTCGCTGCAAACCTATTTACGAAACCGTTCCCGGTTGGAAACAGTCTACGGAAGAGTGCCGGAATTTGGAAGATTTACCGCCGCAAGCATTGGATTATCTGAAGTTTTTGGCAGATTTGATGGAAGTGCCGATCGCAATTGTTTCTCTCGGTGCGAGCCGCGACCAAACTATTATTGTAGAAGACCCGATTCACGGCCCGAAACGCGCTTTGCTTTCAGCAGACGGCCATCCCGCCAAACCATTTTAGGTTGGAGAGTTTAGATTGGGAAAGATTGATGGGGAGATTGGGAGAGTTGAAGAGGCAGAGATTCGGAGAATAGCCAAATTCGCAATTCCCAATTCCCAATTATTATCAAATATTCAGCGAATTTAATTAACTTCGATCGCTGTAGCATAAATTTGATAAAATGTAAAAACAATCAACAGAAAGTCATAAAATGGAACTCGCAGTAGAATGTCAAAAGCGGGCAGAAGGCAGCAAACCTAACGCCCTCCGCCGCTCTGGATTGATTCCCGCCGTCCTCTACGGCCACAAAGGCTCTGAATCTATTTCCCTTACCATCAAAGCCAAAACAGTTGAACACCTGCTCAAAAAGCACGTAGTCAACAATACCCTAATTGACCTCAGCATTCCCGACCTCTCTTGGAGCGGAAAAACCTTGCTGCGGGAAGTTCAAGTTCATCCTTGGAAAGGCTATCCTTACCACCTGAGCTTTTTCTCCGTGGCGACTCAAGACAGCCTGGAAGTTGAATTGTCACTGCGTTTTGTCGGCGAACCAGTCGGCGTCAAGTTAGAAGGCGGCATCTTGGATACCGTGCTGACGCAACTGGCAGTTAAGTGCAAACCTGACAGCATTCCTGAAGCAATTGAAGTAGATATTTCTAATTTAAAGCTAGGGGATGCGGTGCACATTCACGAATTAGTTTTGCCTGAGGGAGTGGTAGCTCTCGGCGAACCAGATCAGGTGGTTGTTACGGTGCTGGGAATTCAAGCAGGTTCTGAAGCCGAAGACGCAGAAGAAGACGCAGAGGCAGCAGCTTGATTAGTAATTGCTAATAGTTGTTAACTAATTGTTGAAAAAAAAAGGGCGATCGCTTTCTCCCAAAAGGGCGATCGTTTTTTGCTAAAAAGGCTATTCTCGTTTGGGTGGGCTCGCACATTTTGCGCCGTTTGTAATATTTTTTAGGCGGCCTCCCTTGCCCAGTCCACAAGAAAGCCTCGCACAAGCAAGAACCGACATGGTTTACTTTACTTTACAAAACGGGCGATCGTCAGGAGCTACACAAGTCGCCACTGGCGCGCAAATCAGCCAGAAACCAGGCTGATTCTTACATATTTAGCAGTCAAATCAAAAAAATCATTGGAAAACGCGGTTAATCGATAGCCCCAAGAGTGAAAAAAATTAAGAATTGGGGGAACAAGTCCGGTAATGTTAGTGTCAAACCCGAGTATAATTGTGAAACGTTTAGACTACCCTATTTAATTCCTGCCTCTGGAGCCGCCGCCCCTATGCCATCAACAGTCAATACAGAATCAACAGCGGTTCAATTTAACCAACAGGGAGAAATATACTTATCCCAAGGAAAATTAGAAGAAGCGATCGCCTCCTGCGAGCAAGCTTTGAAGATTCATCCCAATTTTGCACCAGCTTACAAGACTTTGGGCAACGCGCTGCAAGCTCAAGGCAGGATGGAAGAGGCACGGCACTGGTACGCTAAAGCGATTGAAATAGAACCGAATTTTGCGGAAGTATACGCGAATTTGGGCAGCCTGGGCGCGCAGCAGCAAAAATGGCAGGAGGCGATCGGATTTTATCAAAAGGCGATCGCGATTAAGCCGAATTTCGCGGGAGTGTACCGGAATTTAGCAAAAGTATTCGGACAAATTAACAAACCCGAAGAAGCCCAGCAGTGCTGGTATCAAGCATTTAGTTTGGAACCGGAAAAAGTAGCGCCTGGGGAACACTTGAATATGGGCGACGCTTTTTTTCGGCAGGAAAAATTCCCAGAAGCGATCGCTTGTTACGCTCGCGCCATAAAATTAAATCCTAATTTGCCGCAGGCTTACCAAAATTTGGGCGAAGCGCTCAAAAAACAAGGCAAGTTAGAAGAAGCGACAGCATATTATCGCAAAGCTATTGAACTGAACGCAGCTAATGCGAGAAATGGCAGCGAGGGACAGCAAACTTTAGCGGGTGCCACTGCGAAAAACGGTGCAGTTAAGCAGCAGCCAGCAGCAACCGCAGTTAAGCAGCCAGTGCAGCAGCCAGTACAGCAGCCAGTGCAGCAGCCAGTTAATTCTACAATTAATATAGAAGATCCAGAAGCATACAAAATACTGGCAGAAGGCTATTTCGCTCAGGGTAAATTGGAACAGGCGATCGCAGCTTGTAAGAAGGCACTGCAAATTAAGCCGGAAGCGCCTCTATACAAAATGCTGGGCAACGCGCTGCAAGCTGGCGGAAAAATTGATGAAGCTAAAAGTTGCTATGTCAAAGCAATAGAAATTAACCCAAATTTTGCCGAAGCATATGCTAATTACGGCAGCATTTGCGCGCAGCAAGAACAGTGGCAGCAAGCGGTTTCTGCTTACGAAAAGGCGATCGCCCTGAAACCGGATTTTGCCGGTGCTTTTCGCAATTTTGCAAAACTTTTGACGCAGTTAGGCAAGTCGGAGGAGGCGGCTGAGGCTTGGTATCGAGCATTTGCGATCGACCCGAAGTCTGGAACCGCTGAGGAACACGAGAATTTAGCCAAAACTTTGATCGAGCAAGGTAAGGTAGATAAGGGAATTGAGTGTTACCGACGCGCGGTTGAGTTGAACCCAAATGCTGGCGCAGCTTATCATGAATTGGGCGAAATTCTCAGAAATCAAGAACAGTGGGAAGCGGCGGTAGATGCTTACAGTAATGCTATTAGAAACAATCCCGATCTTTCTTGGTCGCACAACAATTTAGCTGAGTCGCTGGTTAAGTTGGAACGGTGGGAAGAAGCTGTAAATGCTTACCGCAAGGCGATCGAATTAAATCCAGATTTTAGCTGGTCTCACAACAATTTAGCAGATGTGTTGCTGAAGTTGGAACGGTGGGAGGAGGCGGTAAATGCTTATAGGAAAGCAACAGAATTAAATCCAGATTTCAGTTGGTCGCACAACTATTTAGCAGACGCGCTAATTAAACTAGGAAGGTGGGATGAGGCAATTTCGGCTTACCAAAGGTCGATCGAACTCAATCCCGACCATTTTTGGGCGCACAACAATTTAGCAGAAGCGCTGGTGAATTTGGAACGGTGGGATGAGGCGGTTGTTGCCTACCGGCGTGCTAACGAAGTTAATCCGAATTTCTTCTGGTCGCAGAGCAAATTGGGCGACGCGCTGCTAGAAATGGAAAGGTGGGAGGAAGCGATCGATGTTTACCGACGCGCGGCCGAGTTAAATCCTGATTTTCCGTGGACTTATTACAACATGGCAACGGCTTTTGAGAAGCTGGAACGGTGGGATGAGTCGATCGCCGCTTACCGCCGCGCTGCGGAAATTCAGGCGGATTTGCCGTGGCTTTCGCAAAAGTTGGCTGATGCTTTGAGGATGCGATCGCAGTGGGATTTGCGGGATGCTATGGGTTTGTACAGGCGGGCGATTCAGGAGAATCGTGATGACGTGCAGTTGTATCACAAGGCCCTGGAGATTGCGCCGAATGATGCTGACCTTTATGTTGAGTTGGCGGATGCTTTGGTGCGGAAGAATTGGCCGGATGGGGCGATCGTCTTTTATCAGATGGCGTTGCAGATTAGGCCTGATGACCAGGCTATTTCTGGGCTGTTAGAAGAGGTGTTAAAAAAAAAAGGGGTAAGTAGGGCGGTGTTAGGGGGAAGACTATCCGCTAATGTACCAGAGCGCAGTGCGATCAAGCTGAATGCTGGGGCTGCCCTGGATTACCGCAAACCAAAAAGGCAACTAGAGGAAGAGAAAGCTTTTTATGGTAAAGTCAAAGAAATAACCTCCTCAACACCCTTACCTCTAGAAAATCCTTACGAGCGCTGGCAGAAGCAAAACGTGCCTACAGGAGATGATTTGCGTCGGATGTCGGGCATGGCTAAAACATTAGAGTATCAGCCTCTATTTAGCATTTTGATGCCGATTTATAACCCACCTGAAGCTTTGCTGCGAGAATCTATTGAATCCCTAATCAATCAGGTTTATCCGCAGTGGGAACTAAGTATAGCTGATGATGCTTCAACCCGGTCTTACGTTAAGTCAGTTCTAGAAGAATATGCTGCTAAAGACGATAGAATTAAACTTGTATTTAGACCTGAGAATGGTCAAATTTCTGCTTGTCTAAACTCTGCTTTAGCCTCAGTAGCAGGAGAATTTATAATCTTATTAGACCACGATGACATTCTGGCACAGGAGGCGCTTTATGAGGTAGCTTCCCTGCTAGAACAGAATCCTGAAGCCGATTTTATCTATTCAGATGAAGATAAATTAGACGAAGAAGGCAGGCTAACTGACCCATTTTTTAAGCCGGATTGGTGTCCTGAGTCGTTTCTATCGCGGATGTACGTTGGTCGTCTAGCAACTTATCGGTGCGCTTTAGTCAATGAAGTTGGTGGGTTTAGAGTAGGTTATGAAGGCAGCCACGATTATGACTTAGCCCTAAAATTAACTGAGAAGACTAATAAAATTTTTCATATTCCCAAAATTCTTTACCACAGGAGAATACCAACGGGCTATGGTGAGAGGGTTTATAGCACTAAGAATACTGAGGAAGCAACACAAAAAGCTCTGGAAGATGCACTGCAACGGCGAGGAGAAAAATATACCAGTATCATAAGTGTGCCTGACTTACCAGGTGCTCATATTATTCGCTATCACATAGCAGATTTCAAGCTGGTCAGTATTATTATTCCGACAAGAAATCTAGGTAATTTCTTGGAGCGGTGTCTTAAATCTATCTTTGAAAACACTACCTACCCGAACTATGAAGTAATTGTCATTGACAATGGTAGTGACGAACCAGAGACAGCAGCAGTAATTTCCGGATGGAAAAGCAAGGAACCTACTCGATTTAAGTGTTACGAGTTAGATATTCCCTTCAATTTTTCTCGACTTAATAACTACGCTGTAGCTCAATCTCAAGGGGATTATTTACTGTTCTTGAATAATGATACAGAAGTTATTACCTCAGATTGGATTGAGGCAATGGTTGAGCAAGTTCAAAAGCCAACAATTGGTGCTGTTGGTGCTAAACTGCTTTACCCAGACAATACAATTCAGCACGCAGGGGTTATATTGGGACTGAGGAGCCTAGCAGATCATGCTCACAGGAATTTTGATGCTACCGCTCCCGGATATAACGGTCAGATTGCCACCGTGAATAATTACTCAGCAGTTACGGGTGCTTGTTTGATGTGTCGTCGAGAGGTTTTTGAAAGAGTTGGCGGATTTGACGAACAGTTAGCTGTGGCATTTAATGATGTCGATTTGTGCCTAGAAATAATGCAACGCGGCTACCGGAATGTTTATCTACCTCATGTTGTTTTGTATCATTACGAATCGAAGAGTCGGGGGGTAGAGGATACTTCTGAGAAACAGCGTCGCTTTATGCAGGAACAGGAAACCATGAAGCAAAGGTGGAAAAAGATTATTGACTATGATCCCTGCTACAATATTAATTTAACAAGAACTAGAGACGATTATAGTTTAAGGGTTTTCTCCACTTTGAAAATTCATGTTTACGAACCCAAACACCCTTCACAACTCTTGTTAGCATCTGCTGTAGATTCACCCAAAGCTGGAATACAGTTAAATGTTAGTATGATTTATTTTGGTGGCTGGGTAATAGGTAAAGCCTCTCCAGCAACTAAAATAGAGTTAATATCTTCGGCTCAAACTATCCGAGAAATTCCTGTTGGTCTACATCGACCGGATGTGGGTCAAGTTCATGGAAATTCATCTTGGGCTGAAAACTCGGGTTTTTGGGCAGAAGTGGAGTTAATCGAAATACCACGCGAAGCTGAACTACTTTTACAGGTTGTTCTTGAAGATGGAAGCCAGGTTCCGTTAACGGTAGTGTGCTTTGAGGACTTATTGACTCAAAATAAAATTACTGAATTCCCCTGAGATGCGGGTGCGTTGCCATCAATCATCTACTGGAGAAGCTTGAAAACCTGACAGCGACGCACCATAAAATTCCCATGCAACCGGATTTGATATAACTCCTTGCCACAATAGAGCCTGACTAATCCAAAAGATAATTGCAATGGGTAGTTGAATTAACTGTAAGCCTCAACTTTTAACTTGAGGGAGCAGAAAACCAATTGATTGCTTCGAGCAGTTCTTCTTCTTCAACTATTTCCTGAGCTGATGGCAGCAAGTACCGGTGACCAAGGCGGCTAGTAGCAAAGCTGCGTTGAGGGTGAATCGTTTGTTCTTTGTCCTCATGGCGAACTTCGATAATAGCAGCAAACTCTAGGACAACACCTTTATAATATCGAATTGCAAATTCAAGCGGAATCTTCTGCTTGTAAAGTTCGATTAATATATGGGGGGGGACAACGTATACAATTTCCTTGAGATACCACCTAGCACCAAGCGACACTGACCCCACGTGTGCAAACCAAACGCAGAGGTGCATATAGCTATCCTCTTGGTAGTAATTCTTCTGTCCGTAAATAAATGTTGAATTATACCAAACATAGGGAATCCAGAACTCCAATTTAGCACCGTCAATGCAAACGCGACTAATTTCTTGGAATAGATGTATCGGGTCAGTCAAATCTTCTAAGGTATGTGATGAGTGAACATATTCAACGCTGCGATCAGCAAATGGCAATGTATCAGTCTGTAGGTTAAGTACGTGATCAACAACGCCAGGGATCTCACAGCAATCTAATCCAATTGTTCCTGGTTTTTTGTTGTTGCCGCAGCCTAGATCTAATTTTAGATATTCCTGATGAGTTGTGGCTGGTTCGAGTTGTAATTGAATCAAGTCATTTTGGGTTAACTCGTTCTCAATTAACTGTGGCTGTTCTTGCGACTTATCCAAATTTTTGACTACCTTAATAACCTCATCATAAATCACTTTCCAATCACAATCATAATTTTCCCATCCCCCCCCAGTAGTAACATTAATAATATGCTCAACAGGGACAGGTACTATATCTACACAATTTTCGCGAACCTCTAACCACCAAGGTATCTGCGAATAATGTCCACGATCGGAGTGGGCTACTCCCGGCTTGTTAGCAATCCAAGTTACCAACGTTAATCCAGAACCAATAACAGCTATGTATGTATCTACCGTGCCAGCCCAGACAATTGTTTCGTAGACAGGACATTCAAGCGCATTGTATACCTTAACATTAAGAGAAATGAGAGCCTGTATTTGCTCCATATTGGCTTTCTCGGTGGAAAAACCATCAAAGACAACTGCCATACCTGGATAATCTTCAAATATTTTTGTGATGATATTTGCATATCCTTCTACTTGAGAGATCCAAGCCTTATTGTGGCTGCGAAGATTAATCCATAGCAGTGGAAAATGTTTCTTAGCTGCTTCTACATTTTCCAGAAATGACTGACTGCACTTATTGAAAGCAGCGGTCTGAATTCTGATCGCTAAATCGTCTTTGATGAATGAGTGAGTTGCGTAGAGAGCAAAATAGTTATTGTCTAATAGGGTTCCAAAAAAACTGTTATTGTCGGATAAACGAACAATTTTTTCGGCCGTAATTTCCGGGAAAAGTGCATCAATTTCAAGATATTCATTAGATCCTATTAAGAATTTATCGATTTTATGCAAGAGGTCATTTTCATATAGATAGTAAAGTCCGCTGATTTGATTCCAGAAATAGTGACCCAAATTGGGTATCGTCCCGACAATACCAACAACTTCTTTTGTTTTTTCATTTGATATGTAAGATTTGAATTGCTGCCAAAAAGTAACAGCATGAGCCTTAAATTGATTAATAATTTTTTCAGCACTCAGCCAGGTACTCCATTCATTAGACAAGTTGATTACCAGCTCTAATCCGGGAAAATAAATACATATCTTTACACCGCCCCACCCCCCCACAATCAGGTAAAATATTTCGGTGCTTTGAAATTGATAAATTAATATCGGTACACTAGGATTGTGTTGGATATAAAATGAACGATCGCTCCTAAGTACCTTACCTGTAAAGGGGCAAACTGAATAAATATAACCTGTTTCTGCTATGCTTTGCTGAAAATCATTAGTTGCATTAAGTAAATTCCATGAGCTAAAATTTGACTTTTTAAGAGTTTCTTTGCCGAGGCTTATACCTTTAAATTCTTCAAACTGGTTGAGATAAATTTCTTCTAAAATTAGAGAGTCTTGTTCGATCAACTTCAAGTTAGCTAAGGAAAGGTTTGCCTCTTGAATAATCGTCTTTTCAGCTTCATTAAACTCACTTAAAGATACCATTTTTATCGCGGTATATTTGCTGGTCTGACTGAAGTATGTGCAGGCATCTTCCAGTTGAATTTCAGCTTGACTATCTATATCTGTCTCGTGTAAAGGAGCCAGTTGATTCAAACCCTTCCAAATCTTTTCATAGATTTCTGCCTCGCTGGGTTGCCTTTGGGCTTTTTGGAAGCAGGCGATAGCTTCCTCTAACTGACCTTGTGCTGCTAAAATAATTGATAATTTATAGGACACACTGGCATGGTTGGGAGTAATTTCCAAAACTTTGCGGTAGCAAGCGATCGCTTCTTTCCACCTCTCCTGTTGTTCTAAAAGCACACCTACACTTAAGTAAGCTTCTTCCGCTACTGGTGGAAGAGTTAAGGCATATTTGTCAGTTATTAAATCATCAATTACGGCTAGTGTTGGCGAAAATTCAACAGCACGACTGTACGCCTGATTTGCCTTCTGCCGTTGACCTTTTAATTGCAGGATGCAACCCAAATTAAAGTAGTATAAAAAAGCCGCCTTGGTGTTCGGTTTGGGTTGATAGACAAGAGTCATTTCAATACAACTTACTGAAAATGCTGACCCGATGGAAAAGAAACGAAATTCTGTTCTGTGACCTTCAATAAAGTCCAAGTAAAATTCAAGAGAGGTTTGATGACTATCAACCTTGGCTTCATATAAAACATAAGGACAAGGAGAGACCACATCAAAGTTAAAACTGCGAGCACAGTCTTTTTCCTCAGTCATTTCTAAACTGTTGTCGGGAAAATTGAATCCCACCCTAACGCGGTACAACCCATCTGGAATGTCTATATACGGCCCGTAAAACACAAAGCCTTGATTGCCCTTCAAGCTTAAATACCCTTCATTGGTCTCCTTAACGTTGTTTCCGGGTAAAATAGCTAATTCTTTGGCATTGATTTCTAGAAAATTTATCGCTTCTAAGCCATCTAAAAAGCATTTTGATGACGAGTCGGGATTGAGGGCAATGACTCGGTGATAACAAGCAATTGCACCCTCCAAGTCACCCTCCTTTGCCAAATTTTCTCCTAATTCGTAGTAAAACTCAAAATCTTGGTTCTTCATCACCAATTGCTCCTAAATATTTATTGCATTTTTTCTATTAGACGTAATAAATTGTCAATTTATTACAGTTACTATGCTGGAGACAAATTTCCTACCAATATTTTTTGATTTTTTCAATCCACAGCTCACACAGACGAACCTCTATCTCGCCTAGAAAATTATTTTGATTGAGATAAGCATACATCTCTATCATTAATTGGCAAACATCGCTAGCATCACTCGTAAAATTTTCCAGTAAGTCAATTAAAGTGTGAACCTGAGTATACAAAGGAATTTCCTCACTAAAATCTTTCATCAGGTTGTGTTCATTTCTCAACTGGTACACTGAAGGCGAGAGAAAGAGAACACGGGAGTTTATGCACCATAAAAGTCTCTGAGCAATGTAGCTTTTCCAAATATCGGTAACACGACTGCTCACACCAATAGGCAGCAGCATCAGAGGAAAAGCTTGCTTGTAAAATAAAGTATTTTGCGTATTGAAAGGACTATAACATCCGGGCGACAGTGACAAGTTTTTATCCGGTTCAAACTGAATATTTTCATCACCAACCGTCAAACGATAGATAGCGTCTACATCGGGGTCTAAGTCTGCTAGTCCTTGCTGGACGTAACAAGTAACCTCTTTTTCTGCGGTCAGCTTCTCATCGACTAAATTATTAACTTTGTCAAGGGGCAAGCCTCTGGGCCATATTTTTTTATTTGTAAAGTAAGAATAGACATTAACTGCACCTTTAACGTCTACCGCTGGAGTCTTAACAAGGGAAGGGAGGAAATTGGGATACTTGTCATCATAAGGAATATTGTCGTCGTCTGTTTCCGCGATCGCTTCTGCACCTAGACGCATAGCATACAAATATCCTAAATTTTTGCGGGAGTAATGATTCATAGGAATCAAAGATGCTAGCTCCCCAAAATCTTCGCATTGCTGCTCTACATTAAAGTAGTCAGCTCCTGGCAACTCAAAATCTCTAGGAGTTTTTTTATCCCCAATTACAATAATTTTCCACCCTAAATCTAGCAAAATATCTCTGTATTTGAACAGAGCGGCAGTTGGTTTATTAATTGTTGTTATAACTAATGATTTCACGGCTCAAACCTCAATTTTTTTTATAGAATTCAAACATTACCCATCCTTGCCTAGACTATAATCCGCACCAGATCCTGCATCTTATACCTTTTCCTTTCACCCCATCAACTGTGTAACCATATTTTACCATAAAGTTGTGGCAATCGATAGATTTTTCCACCCGCTTTACCTGCCTCCCCGTTATGATGATCTAGCTTGTCAGGTTTTTGCTGATGAGTATGATTGGGCTCAAGCGCTCGATCGTGAATGGTCTGGAAACCAGTGTGGAACAAGGACAGTCTACCACCCTTACATTTTCGGTTTAATTAGGTGGAGCTACTTGGTAATGTTTAGCCTCATCAGACCATTGAAGCTGAACAACTAACTCATAGACACACAAGTTTCTATCGACACTACTTTCCTAAAGGGAAAAACATCATAGCCAACACCACCCCGCCAAAAGTTATGACCCTCAGCAGACAAGTAGTAAGTTTCTAAATCATATTTGAGCCGACCTATCATCCTCTTATACTCATCCTCAAAATCGCCAACCGTATAAGCCGGATGTTGCAACCGCAACTGATTTAAAAGAATTACTTTTAAATTCTCCTCGTGCATTTCAGCACCTGCACCGCGAAGCACATGATCCACACAGTGAATAGATTTTCCTTGCGGACGCAGAAACTTGCGTATCCCTCTGTAAACATCTTGAAGCGCTTCTCCAAAAATATGTTCTAGCACGGAAATTGAAAATATGCAGTCAAAAGAAGCAGGATTGATACCTTGGATGTTCGGTTCAAACAAAGCTCTAATGATTTTCACATCAGGATACTGCTGCCTATATTTCTCATATTCTATCGGCCCATTACCCGCTCCCTCATAAGGGTCAACTATTGTTACCTCATACCCCAACTCAATTAGAAACCCTGCAACTGCTGGGATACCACCACCGACCTCTAAAAGTTTACCGCCGATGGGCACTTGGCTTAAAATCTCTTTAACAATCCAGGGCCTTTGCACATTTTTTAAATCCCCGTTTAGTTGACACAGTTGAGGAATGTAATCTGCACTATCACAAAAATCTCGTGCTGTAGCATAACTCATTGCTTTCTCGCTAGTAGGCTTCGCATATCTCTCGATCAAAAACTGCTTAGACTCTGGCTCCAACAACCGAATGGGAAGAATTGAAAATTGCTGCTTTTCGGCTTCTATAGCGTGCAATTGAGACTGAAGTACCGCTAACTTTTCTTGTGTTTGATGCAGTTGAATCTTGGTTTGTTCCAGTTCCCCTTGCGTCTGGCGGAGTTGAGTATTTGTATTTTCCAATTCCCCTTGCGTCTGGCGGAGTTTAGCATTTGTATTTTCCAATTCCCCCGCGGACGGCTGGATTGTTTCTATCTCGGCAATTTTCTCTCCTGTTACTTCTTCGTTGGGAGGTGGCGGCGTTTGAAACTCTAAACTTCTGCTCAATGTAGTTGCTTTTGAACTCCCAATCTTTTCATAAAATGACTTGAGACTTTCACTGTTTGTTTGCCAGTTAAGATTATTTCTAGCAAAGTTAACAGAGCCACAACTTAACTTTTCGTACAAGTCTTGATCGTTCAATATTAATTTGACCGCATCAACAATACTAGCAGCATCAACAACTGGCAAGATGAAAGCATCTTTCTTATGTTCCATCATCAGAGCAATATTTGTGTCTGGCAGAATGACAGGCTTTCCCATTGCCAGAAATTCTGGAAGTTTGGATGGAAAGCGATAGTCATTAAATTTATCCGGCCGCCCTGGCTGAATTAAGAAATCAGCTAACGCCATCACATCTGGCATTTTGCTGTAATCTATATATCCCAACTCTATTGAATGCTTCTTAAGCCATTGGTCGCTTTCACCCAACAACTCGCAAGTGTCCATACCAGTGCGTATCAATACAGCAGGTAAACCCTCGCGGTTGATTAAAGCAACAGCTAAATAAATACTCCTAACTTCGTGTTTATTGCCTGCATGAACGTTACCTGTGTAGCAAAAAATAATGCTATCTTTAGGAATGCCAAAGCTCTCAGCAAACTGTGAATTTTTCCGCCTAATAAAAAAATGCTTCGTGTCTGCACCCGGCCACAGAGTGAGACTGGGAACGGAATCTGGAACAAATTCTTTTAACTTCTCAATAATGACTGTTACGCCATCTGCTGAAGCGAGAAAGTCACGATAGAGTTTTGGATGCGAAATACGTTCTGGAATTTCTATATAATCAATGGATGCTAGAATTTCTCTAAAAGGTTTTTTGATATCTTTTTCAATGATATATTCCTCATTATCTTCGAGGTGAATTACCAACTTGAAGTTATAGAGTAACTTAAGTTTTTCGCAGTAAATTCTGTTGACTTCACGGGGTGTCCAAGCATGGACAATATCAGGCTCTTTGCCGTTGTGAAAAAAGTCTTTCAAATTATAAATTTCGCTAAATTCTGTAACTTTGTAGGAAGTATTTTGTAGTAAAGCTACAGTATGCTTGTCACGGGGGACACATACCACACAATCTAACCCCTGAGCAATCAGGTTATTAGCAAAATGATGGACGTGAATAGCACTTTGTGAATGAAAGTCGTTGTAAAGAACAAACAAAATATTTTGCATGGCTATGCCCGAATAGTGTAATCGTTGCGATCCGAATCAAAATTAGGATTATAGTAGGAATCTCCTTGCTCTATATCCATTTCCCAATGATCTAGGAGCAACATTCTATCTACTGAATCGTCATATCCTTGCCGCCTTACAGGTTCGTGGGAAATTAAAACTGCTCGTGGGGTCAAAATAATTCGCTTGCCATCTTTTTTCAGACGCAGACATAAATCAATCTCTTGAAAGGACGCAAAAAAGTGTTCGCTAAAACCTCCTATCCTGTCAAATTCACTTTTCTTAACCATCATACACGAATCGGTTACGGCTGATACTTCTCTGGCACAAACTAAAGAGCCTGCATAGCCATCGGAATTGGAAGGAAAACCTTTCATAACCCAATTAACTGTACTTTTATCGCCTAAAACTAGACCGGCGTGTTGTACAACTCTGTCGGCGGAAAGCAAGAGCGACCCCACTGCACCGACATCAGGCTGTTCAGCGTAGTAAAGAAGGTGTCTTAGCCAATCTTCAGTTATAATTTCAGCGATATCGGTAATAAAAACAAGGTATTCACCTCGTGCAGATTTTGCTCCTAAATTGTAAGCGCGAGCGGGTGTAAATGGCTGCTGCAATTTAAGGGATTTAACAGATATTGGATTTTGCCCGTTCAACGATTTAGGGGTATCTGCTGTTTCACTTTCAACCACCAAAACTTCAAGATTAGGATAAGTTGACTGGGAAATGATATTTTTTAAACAATCTTCCAGAGGTACATCGGCATCTTTAACAAGCATAATAATGCTGACAAGAGGATTCTGATTTCTGGGTAGCGGGTTGATATTCACCCTGTGTCCGCCTACCCCCGGTTCCGCTTTCGCTGGCAAACCCAACCGCTGCAAATGGGAATTAACAGCCGCTTGCTGCAACGGCTCAATTCCGGCTTTGGCATTAATATCTCCAGCAATGCTTCCCCGAATTTTTCGCCAGTGGTAGAGCATCTTAGAAATATGCCCAATTTTGTTGGTTCCTTCAGAAATTCGCAACAGAAATTCGTAATCCTGAACGCCATCATACTCGCTCTTAAATCCCCCGACAGCTAATGCTAATTCTCTGCGGACACATAAAAGGTGTCCTGCATACATGACTCCTCGAAAATATTCGGGAGACCAATCTGGTTTAAAAAAGGATTCAACATAGTCAAGGCCAGAAAAGTCAATCTTATCTTCGTCAGAGTAAACAGCATCAAACCCTTCCGAAAGCTTGTCTAGGCTGTCTTGCAAAGCTGTTGGAGCTAAAGTATCATCGTGATCTAAGAAGCAGACGTAATCTCCACTTGCCATGTTGAGAGCGTGATTAGTAGCTGCACTAATTCCACCAGGCTCTGTGAAAGCAATTTTAATTCGCGGGTGTTTTTTAGCTAAGTCTGCCAAGACACTGCGAATTTCTGGAGTTTTAGATCCGTCATCAGCAATGCACCACTCCCAGTCTGCTATTGATTGAGTGAGGACGCTCAAGGCTGTTTCGACAAACCAATCTAAAGAGGAATTCCAGGTTGGAGTAATGATACTTATTTGAGGGGTGGTCGTGTTAGTGAAAGGAAGTTGTGATTCAATGACCGGGTTGAGAATCTGCCAAAATTTTTCGACACTTACTTCAGAGAGTCCTAATAAATTTGGGTAGTAAGATTGCAGGTTTTGAGCGTTGTTGTTATCCAGTTTGCTTTCAATAGGAATTATTGGCTGAGGAAGGGCTGCTAACCCTGAATTTACTGGTTGCACTGGAGACGGTAAACGCCCTAAACCTGTCTGAATTTGTTGTAAATAAAAACGTGATCGTTCTAAATCGGCTTGAATTTTTTGCAATTTGGAAATTGCTGGTTTTTGGATCGCAGGTTGAGGGAGTTGCTGTTGAATTTCGGGTTTTTCTAATACGGGGTCAGGCACACAAGATAGGCAATATTCTATTGCTTTACCTTGACTATCTTTGAATAAGGGAGTTAATTGTATTGGAGCGTCCCGAAACTGCTCCTGCTGAGAATTCAGGGGTATTCGCAGGCTAAATCTAGCGTTTTCTGCATTTTCTATATTGGGATAAGCCTGCTTAACATCAGGACTGGCGATGCCGAGAGTCAAATCAAAGTCTGCAAACTCTTGACCGGCAATTAAAACTTTAAAACCGTCCACCGTTCCAGCATTCAATGAGACCGCCCATCCGTCTAAGCGCAATCCTTGGTTGTCGATCACAGCTACATCAACATTGCCTAAAGCTGGTAGAATTTCAGTTGGTTCGAGACTTTTTTCTTGATGTAAAACAGGCAAGCTCTGAATTTTTTTATCATTTCTTTTCTGCACCTTGATCGATCGCGTTTTCTCTACAATCACAATATCTTGCATACTGGTAAAGCAGCTTCTTCCAGACCAATAGCCGTAGTATTTTCCTGTCACCTCTAAGCCACTGTCTTCCATCCACTCTAATAGTAAGGCTTCTTTGTAGCCGATCGCGCTCTCCGGCACAGCCAAATCGTTTGTAAAGCAATCTTCCAGTTTATAGCTAATATCCAGAGTGCTAAGACCCTGCGCGATCGCTAATTCTGATTCTTCATTCAGCAGAAAACAGGTACAAAAACAACGACCGCCTAGTTTGAGCACTCGGTTAATTTCCTCCAAATAATGCTGCACTTCCTGTGCTTGCATATGAGTAAAAACAGAGGTGAGGAAAATAAAATCAAAACTTTCATCGGCATAAGGAAAGATGAAGTCTACTGCTTGTACCGTTCCGGTGGGGTTGTACATCTGGTTATAGATGTTTACGGGGCGGAACTTAAAGTGAGGAAAACGAGGAGTAATGTTTTGTTGAGCCCAGTCAATCAAACTGCCGATAATATCAAAGCCCTCGTAGCTTCCAGGTCGTTTCAAGTAGTAGGCTAAACCATAGGCTAAGCGGCCAACTCCACAACCGATATCAAGAACGCGGTCTGTGGGAGCCAGCCCCCCCATTTGAATGAAATAAGCTAAGAAGTAATAGGCTACCTCGAAATCGCTACCCACCAACGCGATGTATTCTTCAGTAGGTTTCGGCAGAGAAGGATTTAAAGCAGTGATTAGAAGATTGCCTTCGCACCCATTAAATAGGGGGGTTACAATAACTAATGAGTTGCTAAAATGCCACTGAATGATAGGTACTTCAATGCTAAATCGAGCATTGCCAGCGCTATCCAGGTAAGGGTAAATTTCTTGAATATCTGGGCTGGAAATGCCCATAGTTTGCTCAATTTTGTGAACCTCTACGCCGGCGATGGAAACTTTAAAGCCACTTACTGAGCCGGAATTGAATGAAGCTACCCAGCCATCTAAGCGCAATACTTGATTATTAATTGTGGCGAGGTCTAGTCTACCTAAAGTTAGTATCGGTTTAGTTGTTTTTAGCATTTTGTTTATTTATTCAATAATTACAGGTTAGTGAGTAGATGCTCCCACAATCCTATCCTATTACCCCCTGGCTTTGACGGCAACTGCCTGTCGCACCAACTGTTTCCACTCAGCAGAGTTGGTCAGCGACTGGATATCGATTCCGCCTTCTTTCTCTAAAGAAAACTTGGTAAAACTCTCTAACCAGTTTAAGATTGTTTCCGATTTTGGAAAAGGCGTACATTTCAAAGATTCCTGCAAACACTCTTTCATTTTGCTCAGTTCACCACTGTGATAAGCATACCATGCCTCCCACACAAGGAGTTGGTAATGTGTCTTACTTTGTGCCTCTTGCTCTCTAGCAATAGCTTCGCTCAAAAAACGCGAGTGCGCCAATTCCTTTTGAAATTGGTAAGATTGAGATTTTTGTAGATTTAATTCACTATTAACTTTATGCAGTTGAGACTTCAATACCTCTACTTCCCGCTGAAACTCACTTATTTGGAATAGTGACTCTTCTAATGCTTGCTGAGTTTCGTGCAAGAGACTTTCAGATTGCGTTAAATCCTCCTGAGTTTCACGCAGCGCATTTTGAAACTGCTTCATAATTACCTCAGTTTTGTGCAATTCAGCCTGAGATTGCTCCAAAACTACCTCAGTCTGATGCAGCTTTCTCTCTGATTGTTCTAATTGCTCTTGAGTTTCATACAACAGAGACTGTGATTGTTCTAAAGCTTCCTCAGTTTTGTGCAATTGCTCCTGAGATTGCTCTAAAGCTTCCTCAGTTTTGTGCAATTGCTCCTGAGATTGCTCCAAAACAGTCTCCGTCTCATACAACTGAGCCTGGGATTGTGCTAATAAACCTTCAGTCTGTTGGAGTTGGGCCTGGGATTGTTCTAATAAATCCTCAGTATGAAGCCACTTAGTCTCAGATTGTTCTAATTGCTCTTGAGTTTCATACAACTGAGCTTGGGATTGTGCGAATAAACCCTCACTTTGTTGAATTCGAGCCTGGGATTGTTCTAATAAACCCTCAGTCTGATGCAGTTTAGTCTCAGATTGTTCTAATTGCTCTTGAGTTTCATACAACTGAGCTTGGGATTGTTCTAATAAACCCTCAGTCTGTTGAAGTTGAGACTGGGATCGTTCTAATAAATCCTCAGTCTGTTGAAGTTGAGACTGGGATTGTTCTAATAAACCCTCAGTCTGTTGAAGTTGAGACTGGGATTGTTCTAATAAACCCTCAGTCTGTTGATGTTGAGACTGGGATTGTTCTAATAAACCCTCAGTCTGTTGAAGTTGAGCCTGGGATTGTTCTAATTGTACCTCTATGGAGCGCAAATGAGAGTAGGTTTGCTCCAAAACCGCCTCAGTCTGGTGGACTTGAGATTGAGACTGCTGTAAGGCAACTGTACCAAAAACATCTTGCTCTCCAGCCAGCTTAATTAAATCTGAAAAATCAAAAGAATATTTCTGCTTTAACTTTTGAGCCAGTTCTTTCTGGCTATACATTTGATATAAAATATCAAAGCAAAAGTATCTGTGAGCAGGATTGCTATGTCTAATCGCAAACATAGCAATAATAAAGGGAGCCAACTCTACTTCAATATCTTTTATATTTAATCGCGACTCTATTCCCTCTATTCTTGCACTTACAGGAAATATATCTAAAAATATATTTAATGTGTCTGGACTAATATAGTTTTTCAGAATCTGACTAAATTCCAGATGATGTCTCATCTGAGTCTCTGGTTTATTTCCGCTCGCATTCGCTTCCTGCAAACGAATCCGAAATTTTACTAGGGACTCTGGCATAATAAAAATTTCATATTTTATGCAGAGCCGTATCCAAAAATCAAAATCTGGCAATAGAGCAAACCGCTCGTCATATAAACCGATATCATCATAACAATGCTTGCGAATTAAAATACTTGGATGGCACAAGCAGTTTCCATTAAAAAAGAAATGCCTTAACCACTCAAATCTAGTTCTATTAGGTTGTATAAATACTTGGCTGTAAAAATGGTTTTCTTCTGTGATTTTTTTTCCTTCCTCATCTATAATTTGGGCATAGCCAAAAATAGCCCCCTTTTCTGGATGTTCATCTAAAAATTTAACCTGCTTTTCGAGTTTCTCTGGCATCCACGCATCATCAGAGTTGATCACTGCTATGTATTCACCTTTTGCCTCTTGTATACAATTATTCATCGCTGTACAAGCGCCCTGATTTTGCGAAAAGCAAAATAGTTTAATTCGCGGATCGTCAAATCTTTTCATTACATCTACAGTTCCATCGGGCGAACCATCATCGGTAATTATAAATTCCCAGTCTTGATAAGTCTGGCTTAAAACACTTTCAATCGTTTCTGCTACATACTTCTCATGGTTATAGGAAGCCATGACAACTGATACTTTTGGCATAATTTCTTTCCCTTTAAAATTTTAAAAGTGGATCCCAATACTTTAGAAGCATTTTTTAGGCTAAATTAAAATAAGACGAATTGAACAGCATTGATTATTATAAAGAAGTTCAGATATTTGTCTCCCCTAATTTAACTAATTAAGCAAGAGGTAAACTTTCTAATTTCCCTCTGATTTTTTCACCCTGTGCAACGACTAACCCGATTATCTCACAGATTTGACTAATTTCGCATAACCCCACTGCCGTACCTGTGGGTAGCAGTAACACCCGTTGCACCAGTTTATCTGTTTCTGGCAACAGTAGTCCTGCATGGGGAAAGTAAGAGCGATAGGGTTCCATCTGATGACAACCTGGATAGAAATAGCGACGAGCAAGTACATTCTCCTGAGAAAAAATATTTATTAGTTGGTCGCGAGTAATTTGAGTTAGAGACTCATCAACTTCGAGTACAATGTATTGATAATTACATCTTTCTGTTTCTCCGTAAGTGAATAAGGAAATGCCAGGAATGCCAGCTAGTTCATGCTGATACTGCTTGTAATTGGCATAATTGATAGAGATAAAGTCATCAAGACTCTCCAGGGAGGTTAATCCCATTGCAGCCGAGACTTCGCTCATTTTACCATTAGTGCCGATGTAAACAACATTATCATAACCAGCAAAACCAAAGTTTTTCATCAAACGTATTTTAGCAGCTAGTTCGTCGTTATTAGTAACGATCGCGCCGCCCTCGAAAGTATTGAAAAATTTGGTAGCATGGAAGCTGAACACTTCCGCCTCACCAAAGTTCCCAATCATTTGTCCCTTGTAGGAGCAACCAAAGGCATGGGAAGCGTCAAACATCAACTTGAGGTTGTGTTTCCGAGCAATCTCGGTTAAGGCTTCTACATCACAAGGTTGCCCCCACACATGAACTCCTATAATACCAGTGGTGCGAGGCGTAATCATTTCCTCGACTCGCCAAGGGTTGAGGGTGTGGGTGCGAGGGGCTACATCGCAAAAAACGGGCGTGATTTCTTGCCATTGTAAAGCATGAGGTGTCGCGATGAACGTAAAGGAAGGTACAATCACTTCACCAGAAAGCCCTGCTGCTCTAATTGCAAGTTCCAGCGCTACTGTCCCGTTACAGGTGGCGATGCAGTGCTTGACCCCTAGCAAGCTACTGATTCGCTGCTCTAATTCTTGTACATAAGGGCCGTTGTTGGTTAGCCATCTCCTGTCTAGGATATCATTGATGCGTTGGAGGAGGGAGGCGCGATCCCCTATGTTAGGCCTTCCTACATGGAGTGGTTCGTTAAATGCTGGCTTACCACCCAATATGGCTAAGTTTTCTAAGTTAGATTTTTTTGTCATCATTAGAGTAGAGTGTCTAATTTTTAAATAGCACTAAATTTTAAATTTTAACGCTGGTTTTTTGGGAGGTAATTACCTCTACCATCATACAATTCTTGACGCAACTGAGCTTCTAATTCTAAGATTTTATCTTGAGGACGGGTCTTAATCGCCTTAGCTGGAGAACCAAAATATATTTTCCAAGGTTCGCAATCTTTCGTCACTAAAGAATTAGCACCAATAGCAGCACCTTCACCAATAACAACTCCGGGCAAAATCACTGTATTTGCGCCGACAATTGCGTGTTTTTTTATGTGAACAAACGAGCGAGTAGGTAGACGATAAGGCTCAGGTACAGATGGGTTAGTTAAGCAACCACCCGAATAGTCTTCATTTCCTGTATAAACTCTAACTCCTCCTGATAACCCAGTAAAATCTTCCATCACTAACTCACCGCCACCAGTAATTGAGGTAAACGAAGCGATGTGAATAAAACTACCAATTCGGGTACTTTTGCCACCCATGATAAAAACAAAATCATCAATAATTACGGAGTCACCTATAGCAATAACTTCAGGGGATATAATTTTAGCATTGGGCCAAATAATCACATCTTGACCGACTTGTGCTAATTCTAATTTGTAGGGTTGATTTGTCATACCAATTAATTATTTTTCTCCCTCACAGATAAGTAAAGAGTCTTTACGAGTTTCTAGGTTTCTTAATTCGGGTAGGTCGCTATTTCCCCAATCAACATCTCTAATTATAGTAAAACCGGCTTCCCGTAATCGGCGATGTAACTCCTCTCGATCGTACAACCACTGATGTCCCCACCACCGAAAAGAAATATTAAGCATCTCGGCACGAGTTTTAATAAATTGATATTCTGGCCACTTTAACCAATCTTGATCTCTCCAGTTTCCCAAGTAAGACTTTTCAATTATCAGATCCAAAGATGGCATAGCTATCCGCATTACAGCTCCTGATTTCAGCACTCGGTAACATTCTTTGAGAAAGTTTAAACCGGCTTCTGCTGATAGATGTTCTAAAAAGTGTTCCTGGTGAATTAAACTACAAGAATTGTCATCATAAGGTAGCCCTTGGGTAATATCTAATTCTAGGTCAGTAATCCCAGGATGAAGGCTCTCATCTATATTTATCCATCCTGCTAGTTTAACTTTACCACATCCTATATGTAGTTTATGTTCAATCAATTGTCTATCGGGAAAAGATGAATTGATTTTATGACTAAATTGTAAACCTGATTTTACTTGTTGTAAATAAGAGTCGGAGCGCTCTAAATCTTCCCTAATCTGCTGTAACTTATCATTAAACATTTGGCCCACTCCTCCTGATTATTGGCTTTTATTTAAGTGAGGGAATTTTGTTCTAACTGGAGAAACATCCAGGAATTTACAGAGTTGGTCATAAGATCCTTCCGAAGCCGTGTTAATTACTAAAAGTGCATCACTCCTGTATCTAAAATATTCTCTAACCATTTGATTATGAAATTCATAGACTTCAATATATCTCGATTGATCGTATAAACCATACTCATCAGCATGGAAAATATATTTACTGGCTTCTGCCATCCAACCTTGATAAACATAACTTGCTGACTCCAAATCTTCCCATGAGAAGGTTTTGCCTTGACTGAATAGTTTACCGTGAAAGCGTTTAATAGATTCAAACCATACTTGGCTATTGTCTCTAATAGTTAAAATAAATTTACTCTTAGGATAATATGTATCTAAAATTTGAAACGTATAGGGCAAGCTAAAAGGTATATCTTTGAAACACTGATAGTCATAGCAAAAATCAATTAATTTGTCAAACCTTCTTTCAGCCCAGTCTTTTAACATCATTTCGGCTGGAAGCTGAGGTGCAAACGGAAATCCTAATTCAATCAGTGCGGCTTTCGTAGATTCAGTTCCAGTTTTGTTCATGCCCACACAAAAAATTTTGTTATAATTGAATTGAATTGAATTGAATTGATGCTTTCGAGTTTTTAATTTCTTGTAACCAAGAGCGCGACCGCTCCAAAGTTTCTTTAATCTCTTGTAATTTTTTTAGATCCATTTCAATGATTAACTGTTTCAAATTTTGCGAATCTCAAGTGGTATGAAAAATATACGACAAGTATCTATCGCCATTCACAAAAAAAATTTTTTCTTCCTAAGGGGATTTATTTCCTTGAAAGCTGCTCAATAAAAATTAGCTTAAACTCGAGCGAGGTACTTCACTGTCATCGCCACTTAAAAACAATCATTTCCTCAGCCTGCTTAAATTCTATATCAAACAAATCAAACACCACCTCCCTCCCCAAAAGTATTTCCTCACAAAAATAACTTTGTGTCCAAGCTACAGGAGCCGTAAAAGTATGACCATCCAACTCCATTTCAATATCTCGTAATAGATATTCGATGCTGCCACCAACTCCCTCAGCTTTACTGATAATCTCTCCAGCACTTGTACTTAAACCCAAATCTTCGCCAAGCTGCTTAGTGATTAAGCTGAGTTCAGCTCCCGAATCCACCAGCATTTCGACTCTTTCGGAGTTTTGAACTTTTAGATGCAATTCATATCTTGGCTGCCAATCGTGAGATTTTAATGACCTCATCCTGACCGGATAAAACCTGACTGGTTCAATAAACTCGCTTTCAAATATGCGACCGATGACATAACTTAAATTGGGTGTATCAGCAGGAATCCCGTCCTTCATTTTTCGATAATCGCGATCGGGACTAATCACCCCTTTGTTAGTATAAGCTATCCATTCACCTCGATATTTTTTCAACTCTCGGCGATGGGCTTTATACCACTCCTTAGCTGTTGCATATTCTGCATCCATATTTCACCTCATAATTTTCCCTCAAATCATCCTCGCTTCCACCATCATCCGCACCACATCAGGCATCTTATACTTCGCCTCCCAGCCCAATTTTTCTTTTGCCTTAGCCGGATTTCCCCTCCCAACTGCAATCTCCGTCGGTCTGTAAAGACTCGCATCGGTTACTAAATGTTCCTGCCAATCCAAACCCGCAGAAACGAACGCGGTCTGCACAAACTCTTCCAAAGGATAACTTGCACCCGTGGCAATTACATAATCGTCCGGTTGATCCTGCTGCAACATCAAATACATCGCCTCCACATATTCCGGCGCCCAACCCCAGTCCCGCTGCACTGAAATATTTCCCAAATGCAGTTTTTCGGAACTGCCCGCAGCAATTCGGCACACAACAGATACAATTTTTTGGGTGACAAACCTCTCCGGCCGCAGCGGCGACTCGTGATTGAACAAAATACCAGAACACGCAAACAAATTGTACGCTTCCCGATAATTCGCTACTTCCCAAAATGCCGTTGCTTTCGCCACCGCGTAAGGACTTCTGGGGCGAAAAGGCGTATTTTCATCGGCTGGATTGCCTCGGGTATCCCCAAAACATTCGCTGGAACTGGCGTTGTAAAGTTTGATTTTTCCCCCTGTAAACCGAATTGCTTCTAAGAGATTCAATGTGCCTGTGGCAATGCTTTCGAGGGTTTCTACGGGCTGTTCAAAAGACAGACCGACGGAACTTTGACCTGCTAGATTGTACACCTCATCTGGCTCTATTTTGGCAAGCACTTGCAAGACGCTGCGAAAATCGTTGAGCGACATGGATTCTAGTTTTACTCGGTCTCGGATGCCCAAACGGGCCAGGTTTCCGAAACTAGACATTTGGGCGTCCCTGGAGGTGCCACAAACTTCATAACCTCGATCGAGTAACAGTTTAGCTAAATAAGCTCCGTCCTGACCTGATATACCACTAATTAACGCTTTTTTCATACCACATTTTGCTTCCAAAACTCTACCGTAGCTGTTGCTATTTTTTCAGGTTTTTAACTTTTATAGCCGGAATTTTTATTTTTTTAATATTTGGGGTTTTCGGAGAACTTAACTAAAGCAATTTTAAGCGCTTACTACAAACAAACAACAAATTTATCATTAAGCAGCCCCGAAAGCCCGATCGTAGTATTATGGCAAAAAGTTCGATAGCTGGGAGTAGCAGCTTACCAATATCGTAGGGACAGGGCAGTCCCGTGTCCCTACGATATTTCATCTTCTACTCGCCAACTATCAACTGCCAAAAGTCTCTACCGCTCGAAAACAGAAATAACCAGTCAGCTAGAAATCGACTCAAAAGTACAAAATATTAGCCTTTTTTACCTTCTGCCGAATGACTAAAGCCTTCTGCCTTCGGATACTAGGCTTCCCAACGTTCGGCGACCAATTCAGCCAAGTCAACCACCCGCTGACTGTAGCCCCACTCATTGTCGTACCAAGCCAACAGCTTCACCATGTCGCCATCCATCACCAGCGTCAAGCTGGAATCCAGAATCGAAGAAGCATCACTTCCGCGATAGTCGCATGAAACTAAAGGCAAATCGTTGTACTCCAAAATCCCTTTCATGGAGCCAGAGGCAGCTTCTTTGAACACTTGATTTACTTGCTCGGTAAAAGTCTTTTTCTCTACCTGAGCCACAAAATCAACTACCGACACATTAGGAGTCGGGACGCGCATGGCGATACCGTTTAACTTGCCTTTCAATTCCGGAATCACCAAAGCCACAGCTTGGGCTGCTCCGGTAGAAGTCGGCACAATATTCATTGCTGCCGCCCGGGCCCGCCGCAAGTCGCGGTGGCTGGCATCCAGCAAGCGCTGGTCGCCAGTATAGCTGTGGGTAGTGGTCATCATACCTTTGACGATGCCAAAATTTTCGTGCAGCACTTTCAGTACAGGAGCCAGACAGTTGGTAGTACAGCTAGCATTGCTGATGACTGTGTAGTCACTGTGCTTGTAGTTGTGGTGGTTGACTCCCATCACATAAGTGCCAACTTCAGAACCCTTGCCGGGAGCGGTAATTAGCACTTTTTTAGCGCCGGCAGTGATATGCTTCGATGCACCAGCTTGGTCAACGAAGACGCCGGTCGATTCAATAATCAGATCAATACCCCAATCTTTCCAAGGCAAGTTTAGCGGGTTGCGATCGCTCACGCATTTAACTGTCTTGCCGTTGAGAGTAATGGAATTTTCATCCGCACTGATGTCCACATTCTTCAACGTTCCCATCATGGAATCGTATCTCAGCAAGTGAGCATTACTTCTGGGATCGGAAGTGTCATTAATAGCTACCAACTCTAGCTGGCTGTTTTCTCTGCCCAGCCAGCAGCGCGCAAAACTGCGCCCGATACGTCCAAAACCATTGATCGCGACTCTAATCACCTTGTACCTCCTAACGATGGCAGCCTCTAGCTCAGGCTTAAATTTTGAAAAAATTTAAGAATTGACTTATGAGACAAGATCATATCGCAAAGGTCGATCCTTTCTAACTTTTTGTGTCGATCAAAAAAGCTTGAACTTTTCTAGAAGGCTGAAATTGCAAGACCGAAGGCATTAGGCTTTCTGCCGCTGGTTACTGGTAAAGCTGATGGGCTGCAATATAAGTCCCGACAACTTCCGGGACTAAGTAGCGGAGGTCGATCCTTTCGGCGCAGCAGCGGCGGATGTGGCTCGACGAAATCTCGATCGCAGGCATGGAAAGCACCTCCCAGCGAATCTCCACGTCCAAAAGAGCCATTTGTTCGGCAACTCGTCGGCCCACAGCATTTGCCTGAACCTGCATCCTGTCCCCCGCGGAAGTGAGGGGTTTTCCACCCGGACAATCTCCCCACTCAGACAGTTCCCCAATCTCCCCGCTTTCTGCAGTCTCTCGATCTCCCTGAGTCGGACGTGGGGCCACCAACCAGTCGCACAACCCGGCAATTTCGCCGCATCGGTGCCATTTGGGCAGAGTAAGGAGTGCGTCACTACCAATAATCCAGTACCAGCGATGATCGCCTGGATACAATTTTTGCAAATACAGCAGGGTGTCAATCGCAAAACAACTGTCGGAGGGATTTGCCGACTGCGGCGAAATTAGGAAGTCGGGGCGATCGCCGATCGCCAGAGCGAGCATTTCCCGCCGCTGCTCAAAACTTGCCAAATCCGGGCGCCACTTGTGAGGAGGAGAGCGATCCGGTACCCAAATGACTCGATCGAGAGCAAATTGACTCGCAGCCGTCTCGGCTACCAACACGTGACCCCAGTGAACCGGATCAAAAGTCCCCCCCAAAATCGCTATTTTCCCCATATTTCCCCAAAATCAGGATTAATACAGACATCGCGCCAATTTTATGTTTATACACTTTTAACCATAAGCTCGTTTATTAGAAAACCCTCGCTTCACATTGGGGACAAACCCTTGGACGACCCTAGTTTCGACGATCGTCCCGGACGCTAAAACCGATTTTGTTAACCCCCTTTATTCGTTCAAACCTTCAACCCGAGTTCAAAAACCCGGTTCTGAACGTCGGAGTGGTTCCGGGACTCGGTGATTAACCTTGCCAATATTAATCCCAACTTGTTTTGATTGCGCGATCGACCCCCTGAGCATTTGTGGGTTGGCGGGTCAAAAAGTTTTGACAGTAGATATACTTTTTAGCGCAGTGGTAAAAACTTTCAGGGCTGCCAAGACGGTTCATCGGCTTCTCGATCGAGCCCATGATTTGGTTGGCTCAATGGCTATTCGACTATTCCGACTAACTACATAACTTATATATACAATATAGTAAAAATATATACTATAGCTGCGCTCGTGTCAATCTCTGACTTGGCCGAGAAAATGACCGTAAAGG
The DNA here is from genome assembly GCF_036701905.1 of Microcoleus sp. MON2_D5. NCBI lineage: Bacteria > Bacillati > Cyanobacteriota > Cyanophyceae > Oscillatoriales > Microcoleaceae > Microcoleus > Microcoleus sp. MON2_D5. The sequence continues at coordinate 4,865 of NZ_JAUBRM010000061.1, read as the reverse complement.
TAGATTTATGACTGTAAAAGGAGCGAAATTTGGTCATACGTGGTAGTGTTTGTAAATCCTTATGGGTTTTACCCTCAATCTTGGTAGAAAGGTTGTGGGGCTTTTGCTACCGTATCCGAGCACAGCAGGCGGATAGAAATAGAAAGAATGCAGGAGTATGCAAGCACCCAAAATTAGTCTGTTGGGCCAGACCCCAGACCGCGTTTTCTGTTACCTGTTATTTTCGAGCTGTGACTGTTCCGGAAAACTACTCGGTACTAAGTCATATAGGATACAAGACAAACATCTCTACAAGTCCCGCAAATCTAGGGACGCGCAGAGAATTTTGTACAAAATCTCTAGCGAACTGTATCCTGAAAAAACAATTCTTGATATGATATCGCGTGTTATTGGCGTGGTGTGGTGTGTGAGGAGCGAAGATGCCGAGTTCTGTTGATTTCAGCGGTAGACCATTTCATTTCATCGGCATTGGTGGGATTGGGATGTCAGCCCTAGCCTACATTCTAGCTAAACGCAAGTTGCCTGTGTACGGCTCCGACATTAAATCGAGTCACATAACCGAGCGCTTGCAAGGAATGGGAGCTCATATTTTTTGGAGTCAAGACGCCAGCAATTTTGAACTATTTCAAACGGCCCTCAACGGTAGCAGTCCCGACCGCGCGCAACAGGAAAAAACCGTATCCTCGGCAGTCGCGGGTACGGTAGGGACTTCTGTTGCGACAGCCAAAGCTCTCCAATTGAACGGCAACGGTTCAAGCGCCCAAGCAATTCCGGGATTGCCTCAAGTAGTATGTTCGACGGCTATTCACCCAGCAAATGCCGAATATCGAGCTGCTTTAGATTTAGGCTGTCCGATTTTTCATCGCTCGGATGTGTTGGCAGCGTTAATTCAAGATTACCAAAGCATAGCCGTAGCGGGGACTCACGGCAAAACTACTACTAGCAGCTTAATCGGCTTCATGCTGATGGCTGCGGGTCTAGACCCGACGATCGTGGTAGGAGGCGAGGTAAATGCTTGGGAAGGCAATGCCCGTTTGGGAGAAGGCCCCTACTTAGTTGCCGAGGCTGATGAATCCGACGGTTCTCTCGTCAAGCTGGTTGCCAAAATTGGCATAGTGACGAATGTGGAACTGGATCATCCAGACCATTACGATACCCTGGACCAGGTAATAGACACATTTAAGGTGTTTGCCCAAAACTGTCAAACCTTGGTGGGCTGCATTGACGACCAAATCGTCAAAGACTGCCTTCAGCCTCATGTCAGTTATAGCTTGCAGCCGGACAGGGGTGCTGACTACACGGTTTCGGGCGTGGAGTACGGAGCAGAAAGCACCAAGGCACGGATTTGGGAGCGAGGAACTTTCCTAGGGGAAATCGAGTTGAAGTTGCTGGGCACACACAATCTCAGCAATGCACTAGCTGCGGTAGCAGTAGGCCGATTGTTGGGGTTAGAGTTTTCGGCGATTGCCAAAGCGATTGCTGGCTTTGAAGGAGCTCGCCGCCGTTTTGAGGTACGGGGTTTTCACAATGAAATCCTGTTTGTGGACGACTACGCCCACCATCCTAGCGAAATTCGCGTTACCTTGGCGGCCGCTCGCTTGCGTATCGAAGGTAGCGAAAAAAATCCCAAATCCCGAAGAGTGGTTGCAATTTTTCAACCCCACCGTTACAGCCGGACTCTGACATTTTTGCCAGAATTTGCTCAATCTTTTGGGGATGCTGATTTGGTTGTGGCTTGCGATATTTATAGTGCTGGGGAACCAAATTTAGGAGAGATTAGCGGGCAGCAGGTTGCTGATTTGATTGCTAAAGAAGGCCGACAGGTTGAGTTTGCGCCTTCTCTGGAGTCAGTCACTAAGTTTTTAACCCAAAATCTGCAAGCGGGGGATTTGGCTCTGTTTTTGGGGGCTGGTAATCTGAATCAGATTATTCCAGAGGTTATGGCTTTTTATCAACCAGCCGATCGCCCCGATTAGCTCGCCAACTGAGTAGAGTCGATCGACATTATGGCGTTGCACGTTGTGCCGAAACTTCTGTCGGGCGGCTCGCTCAAAGCGGCCACATAAGTTAGCTAAATGGATTTTCAACCACGTCTTTGAGCGAAGGTATTTTTAAGGATTTTCAAGATGGTGACTATCTCGAATGACTCCTCTGTTAAGGACAATCGGCGAGTGTATTCTCCTATTTCTTTGCGGGGAACTGATTGCAAGATTAACTCCCAAGTTTCGCTGGCGGGTCTGACTTCCTTCCGAGTCGGCGGCCCTGCCGAGTGGTACGTTGCTCCCCGCAGTATGGAGGCTTTGCAAGCGAGTTTTGCCTGGGCACACGATGAAGGGATGCCGGTGACTCTGCTGGGTGCGGGTTCTAATTTGTTGGTGAGCGATCGGGGTTTGTCCGGTTTGGTCGTCGCCACTCGCTACCTGAAACAGGTGAATTTTAATGCAGAAACAGGTCAAGTGACAGCGGGGGCGGGAGAGTCAATTCCCCGCCTCGCTTGGTTGGCGGCTAAACGGGGCTGGAAAGGTCTAGAATGGGCAGTCGGCATACCGGGTACAGTGGGAGGGGCTGTGGTGATGAATGCAGGCGCTCACAGAGGCTGTACTGCTGATATTCTAGTCAACGCTCGCGTCCTATCCCCTGGTGGTAAGGTGGAAATTCTGACTCCTCAAGAGTTGGAGTACCGCTACCGGACTTCGGTGCTGCAAGGGGGCGATCGGCTAGTAACAGAAGCGACTTTCCAATTACAGCCGGGATTCGACCGATCGCAAGTAATGGCAGAAACTAATGACCATTTCAGCCAGCGGCGGACAACTCAACCTTACCACTTACCGAGCTGTGGCTCAGTCTTCCGCAACCCCGGCCCCAAGACGGCAGGTTGGTTCATCGAACAAGCGGGACTGAAGGGATATCAGATCGGTGGCGCACAAGTGGCTCAGCGCCATGCTAATTTTATTCTTAACTGCGGGTCGGCAACGGCCAATGATATTTTTCAAGTGATCCGCCACGTTCAACAGCAAGTCGAGCAGCGGTGGTCGCTGTTGTTGGAGCCAGAAGTTAGAATACTGGGAGAGTTTCCCTTCTAAGGCATCATTGAAGTAATACGGAAACGGCAGACTGCCAGCCCACACACCATCACAAAGTAGCTATGACAAAATCAGGACAAGGATTTGGCTTCGGCCTGGGAAAAATGAAAGAACTGACTGAAGCTTTCAAAAAAGCTCAGCAGGTTCAAGAAGGAGCTAAAAAGCTCCAAGAAGAGTTGGATGTAATGGAAATTGAGGGAACTGCCGGCGGCGGCTTGGTCAAGGTTTTTCTCAGCGGCAACCAAGAACCCCGCCGCGTGGAAATCTCACCGGATGCCCTCGGTGAAGGTGCTGATGTGGTTTCTGAACTCGTCACGGTGGCGATGCAGGATGCTTACGCTAAGTCTACGATGACGATGCGGGAGAAAATGGAAGAACTCACCGGTGGACTAAATCTCCCCGGTTTCGGTTAATCATGAGTCATCAGTCATTAGCGGTTAGCTATCTGTGTTTAAAAAGGAATCTATAGCTAATGACTGATTGATTTCTATCAAGCACGAAAATTTTGGAAAAAGGGGAAAGGAAAAATTTTCTTTCTTCTTTCCCATTAAAAATTACCAATTACTAATTATCAATTAAATGTCTTATAAATTATTGTTTGTCTGCCTCGGAAACATCTGCCGATCGCCCTCAGCAGAAAATATTATGAATCACTTAATTAAAGAAGCGGGTTTGAGCGATCGTATCACCTGCGATTCGGCCGGAACTGCTAGCTATCACATTGGCAGCCCCCCTGACAGGCGGATGGCATTGGCGGCAAGGAAGCGAGACATTGAATTGCTAGGCGAAGCCCGCCAATTTGCCAGGAAAGATTTTGAAAATTTTGATTTGATTCTGGCCATGGATCGGGAAAATTATCGCAATATTCTTGCCCTGGATGCGGCTGGAAAGTATAAAGATAAAGTGCGACTGATGTGCGATTTTTGCCAGAAATACGACCTTAAAGAAGTGCCTGATCCTTACTACGGTGGCCCGGAGGGATTTGATCGAGTAATTGATTTGCTGCTGGACGCTTCAGAGGGTTTGTTAGAGTACGTAGTCAGTCTGAAAAAATTAACAGTTGGCGGTCAGCAATCAATTTAAATTAAAAAAGTGCCTTTTTCCGCCCGAATATTAGCAATGCTGTAGGGGGGACAACGCTAACAAAGCTCGTAACTAGGGATATCACAGTTGTTCCCGCTCCTCCTCCCAAAATGATACTGGGTGACAAAGAAAAAGTTAAACTTGTCAATACAAAATGGGGAGAATTGATACTCAAAGCAGCAATTGGCAGCAAAATAGATGGATACCAAGGCATTAGCCAAGGTGTAGCCAACAAAAACAAAGTGAGAGTCGTCCATCCAATATCTGATACCAAATTAATTTCCGAATCTTTTTTGCGGAATAATGATTTAATTAACGTCCCTGCATAGTAAAAAATCCAGCTTAAATACGCAAAATATTTGAGGAATGATAGAATACTTTCCCTAGTTTCAACACTTACATTGGGCAAAAAATCCATAAATAAATTGATCGCATGGTGAAACGATCGAGCAGTCGCCCCGGCGGTTCCCGGATTTAAAAGACTTCTCCAAGCTGAAACTGTGGGCATAAATGTATAAGTTATCACCGCGATAATTAATAAAGAAAGCAAGACTGATGCTGCTAAATCTTTCCACCGACGCTGCTTGCAGAGGAAAGCAAAAACTAAGGGCAACCAAATTATCTGGGAGGGTGACAAAGAGGTCTATGAAATAGACTGGATAAGGGTTGCAGCCCGCATACCTTGTTGATAAAAGCGGC
>NZ_JAUBRM010000060.1:0-47400 GCF_036701905.1 Microcoleus sp. MON2_D5 | reverse complement strand
AATGTAGCGGGAATTGCACCACCTGACCAGTTTACTACCAGATCAGAATTATCTAAACTGCTAACATCAACTCCACTGCTATCAGTGAAAGTAACTGTCAATGTCTGACTTGTACCACCTGCAAGAGTAATGTTAGAAACTACACCCAAGCTAGCAGGAGGTGCGGTGATATTAGCAGCAGTACGAACCAGTTGAGTGGCAGCGGTATTGTTATTACTCGCAGTATCAGTAGCTGTTGCGGCAGGTACATCAACTGTGACATTACCATCAGCATTCGGTGTGACATCAAAGGTGTAAGTTTTTGCATCAAGTGTGACAAAGTTACCGACAGTCGCATTGGTGACGGTGATATCAGTATTATCAAACCCTGTGACATTTTTGCTGAATGTTGCTGTGACGCTAAATAAACCACTTACTGTTGTTGCTGAAGTTGAGGTTAAGGCAACTGTTGGCGCGGTAATATTAGCAGTACGAACCAGTTGAGTGGCGGCTGTATTATTATTACTCGCAGTATCAGTAGCTGTTGCCGCAAGTACATCAACGGTGACATTACCATCAGCCTTCGGTGTGACATCAAAGGTGTAAGTTTTTGCATCAAGTGTGACAAAGTTAGCGACAGTCGCATTGGCGACGGTAATATCAGTATTATCAAACCCGGTGACATCTTCACTGAATGTTGCTGTGACTAAAAAGGGTGCGTTTGTGGTTGTTGGGGATGCGGATGTTAAGGCAACTGTTGGTGCGGTGATGTCGGCAGTGCGAGTCAGTTGCGTGGCGGCGGTATTGTTATTGCTAGCAATATCAGTGGCTGTAGCAGCAGGGACATCAACGGTGACAAGACCATCAGCATTAGGTGTAACGGTAAAATTATAAGTTGTGTCGCTACCTGTGAAATTGCTAATCGTACTGTTAGTAAGATTAACGTCGCTGGCAATAAATCCTGTGACGCTTTCGCTGAATGTTGCTGTGACTAAAAAGGGTGCGTTTGTGGTTGTTGGGGATGCGGATGTTAAGGCAACTGTGGGTACAATCGTGTCTACAATTATGGCTCTGCTATCGGCTAAAGATTGTCCCGCAGGAATAGTTAAAGTTGCATTATTTCCAGCAGTATCTTTTAAGGTTGCACCAGTCGCTAAAGTTATACTATTTGAATTAAGGTCGAGGCTATTTTGTCCGGCTGCTGGAGTATAAGTACCCACAGCAGATGTGCCACTAAAAGGTGCAATAGTAACAGTGCCGCCCGTGTCTAAGGCGACACTCATACTACCGCCTGCTAAGGTGACGGCTTCGCTGAAGTTGACGGTAACGTTGATGTTGCCAGTTGTGTTGTAACTTCCGTCAGTGGTGGTAGAGGTGACGCTGGTGATGGTGGGTGCAACAGTTTCAATAACTATGGCTTTGCTACCGCCGAGAGAGTTGAGTGAGGCGGTAGTGGGGAGGGTTAAGAAAGCGTCAAAGGCTGTACCCACAGTTTCTTTAATTGTGCCGCCGTTGAGGGTGAGGGCGTTGGTGGCGAGGTATTCTAAGTCACCGGAGGTGTCCCCAGCTTGGACTACATAGTTGAAGGTGAGTACAGTACCGCCGCTACCACTGACATAAGTGGCAAAACGGTCAGTTGTACCTGTTTCGAGTTGCAGTTGCGGTATGCCACCTGTGGTATTTACGTTGATAGCAGCATCGAAGGTGACGGTGATATTGATAGTGGAACCGACACCGTAGCTGCCGTCAGCGGTGGTAGCGGTGACAGCAGTAACTTTGGGGGTAGTGTTGAGCAGGATGGAGACGTTGTTGCTGGCGTAGTTCCCCACAGCTAAGTCAGGTTTTGCGTCGCCGTTGAAGTCGCCGATGCTGACGGGGATGGGCCAATTGCCAGTAAGGAAGTCAACTTTGGGGGCGAAAGTGGGGGTGGTAGCGTTGGTGGCGGTGGTGTTGAGCAGGATGGAGGCGTTGTTGCTGCTGATGTTCGCCACAGCTAAGTCAGGTTTCCCATCGCCGTTGAAGTCGCCGATGCTGACGGATCTGGGTCCAGTGCCAGTAGCGAAGGGGACTTGGGTGGCAAAAGTGGGGGTGGTAGCGTTGGTGGCGGTGGTGTTGAGCAGGATGGAGACATTGTAGCTTTCACTGTTCGTTGTTGCTAAGTCAGGTTTTCCGTCGCCGTTGAAGTCGCCGATGCTGACGGAGGTGGGGCGATCGCCAGTAGGGAAGGGGACTTGGGGGGCGAAAGTGGGGGTGGTGGCTCCTGCGGCGGTGGTATTGAGCAGGATGGAGGCGTTGCTGCTGTTGATGTTCGCCGTTGCTAAGTCAGGGAGGCTGTCGCCGTTGAAGTCGCCGATGCTGACGGACCTGGGGAGATCGCCAGTAGGGAAGGGGACTTGGGGGGCAAAAGTGGGGGGGGCGGTGTTGGTGGTAGTGTTGAGCAGGATGGAGGCGGTGTCGTCGTTCTCGTTCGCCGTTGCTAAGTCAGGGAGGCCGTCGCCGTTGATGTCGCCGATGCTGAGCCAGTTGGGCGCATTGCCAGTAGGGAAGGTGACTTGGGTGGCGAAAGTGGGGATGCTGGCTCCTGTGGGGGTAGTGTTGAGCAGGATGGAGACATCGTTGCTGTTGATGTTCGTCACAGCTAAGTCCGGGAGGCTGTCGCCGTTGATGTCGCTGAGGCTGACAAAGCTGGGCTTACTGCCAGTAGCGAAGGGGACTTGGGTGGCGAAAGTGGGGGTGGTGGGGTTGGTGGTGGTGTTGAGCAGGATGGAGACGTTGTTGCTGTTGTTGTAGTTCGCCACAGCTATGTCATCGAGGCCGTCGCCGTTGATGTCGCCGATGCTGACGGAGTTGGGGTAAGCGCCAGTAGCGAAGTCAACTTTGGGGGCGAAGCCTAGTACGCTGCTGTAGGTTTTGAGGGTGTTGGCGTTAAATGGGATTGGTGTTTCAATCAAGCCTGTTTGTACTTCCAGTTCCCAGTCTCCACCCAGTGCCGCATTGCCTTTAAGGTTGGCAGAGGCGGCGATGTCGGCACCAGTTAATTCACTCAGGCGTTCGAGGAACTGGTTAGGTTTTGTGGGATTAACACCAGTCCCGCCGGGGGTTTTAACCCCCGTCTGATAGCGAAAGTCATCGAGAGAGGACCCAATAAGTGAATTGTCTTGATTGTCTTGAGTCGGTTTTAACCGACTTAAGCTATGAGACAGGGGTTTTAACCCCTGGCTGATGTGACAGATGTAGTCGATGTCAGTTGTCACCGATACATCGGCGGCGACATTACACCCGTAGAGGAGAATATCGGCACCGGGAATTAATGCTTTGCGCCACTGTTGGAGTTGAGGAGCGAAGTTTTCTATGTTGCTGCTGTTGAGTGTATTTGCACCGAGCTGTACCGCACCTGGACTACCGTGAGAGATGATGTGGATTGCTTCTATATTTTGTTCAATTGCTAACCTTTCGGTGATTTGCTCAATCCCATCCCGCGTTTCATCTAGGATAATTACTTCAGCATTTGGGGAAACGCCACTAATTAAACTCTGATAATCTTCAACATTCGAGTCAATAAAAACTAGAATTGAAACCAACTTTTGGTGTATCATTTGCATCCTATTTAATTTTAAAGTTTTAGATGATTCATTCAAATAGCATTTATAGAATCACTAGCAATCAAATGCTAGGGATTCCCTCAGTCCTTGCGATTGCTTCGCTTCGTCGTTCGCACTGATATTGTTAGTATTTATGCACTTACTCTATTAGTACGAATGACAAAGCAATTTTCTGTCGCGATTAAAGAAGCAATTGCAATCACGTTTATACCTTACCAAGGACTCCCGATCATTGTAAAGCCCGACCAATAATAAGGATGGGAGAGATTTCCATTACCTAGTTTAGCTAATTCTGGTGGCAATTCTAACTCCTTATTTACGTTTGACAAAATTAAACGGCCGTTTTCAATGCGAACTTGACCTTTGAGCATGGCGATTTGAGCCTGCCGTAAGGCTTCGGCTTTAATAGGCGCGACTTTTAACTCATGGTAAAATTCAGCCATTAACCCTAAAGTACCTTCATCGCTGACGTACCAAAGACTCGCCAAAACTGACTTCACCCCCGCTTGCACAGCTAGCCCCGCAAAGCCTAATTCCACGCCCTCATCACCCACAGCAGTTTTACAAGCGCTCAACACCAATAACTCAACTTTAGGCGACTGATTCCACCCGAGTTCGCGCACGCGATCGAGTGTTAGCCTGGTGTCTGATAACTGAATGTAAGAATTGCTCGGTGTTCCTGACTTAAACTCTCCGTGAGTGGCGAGGTGAATAATCCGATAGGGTCTGTCATTGCGCTGCGATTGAAGATTATTGAGAGTAAAGGTTTGATTAAGGAAAGATTCGCCTTTCCATTCTGAGGCAATAGCATTAAGTTCTGCGGGTACTGCTGGCAAGGGTTGGTTATTGGTAAATTGCGAGGCTCCCATTGCTAAAACTTCAGCATTTTTAACGCTTTCATAGTTAGTATCGGTCAAGTTGACACTAGGAATAAGTGCGATGCTGTATTTTTCTACTAGAAATTGAGAACCGTCATGGAGGGCGGCTAAGGGGAGCGATCGCAACCCCGCATCCATACTAAAAACTAGCGTATCGATGCCCTGAGCTTTCAAATCAGCTTCCAAGGGCGCAATTATCCACTGGTAAAGTTGTTGGGATGCTGGCAAATAGCTCTGAGTATTGAGTTTTATGCGATTAAGAAGTTCAGACCTGAAGCTGGCGACGACTTGCATCAAAGTTTCGCGCTTAGCTGCGGGAATGCTTTTGTGAATTGGGATACCCGTAGGGGGGACGATGATCAGGTCTAATTGTTCAGGGCGGGATAAGACGTAGAGAATGGCTGTTTTTTTACCAGTTTGGCTGGCTATCGCTCTAATTCTTTGCTGTATGGCCGTAAAAGATTGCCAATCGCGCCTGATTTGCTGGTTAATGTATGACCCCACTTGTTCGCTATAGAAGATATCCATAGACAAAAGGGCTTGAGAGATATCGCCTCTATCGATTAGCCGTGTGATATCGCTGCGGCTAACTATATTTAGAGGCGATGCCGTTTGGACAACTTCGCTTACCCAATCGGATCTGTAGTTAAAAAGAGATTCAATTCTATTAATGATACTCAGGTTGTCAGATTGAGCGATCGCATTGGTAATTGAAATATCCGGTAAGGGGAAGGCGGCGTCAAGAGACGGAGATAAAGTTGGTGTCGGAGTAGGTAATGGCATCGGGGCTAGCATTTCAGGCGCAATGGAGGGCACAAGCAATATCGGAGACGGTATTACTTGTGGAATTGGCGCGGGTGATGGCGTTGGTTCTGGTATTAAAGATGGCGCGGGTGATGGCGTTGGTTCTGGTATTAAAGATGGCGCAGGTGATGGCGTAGGTTCTGGTATTAAAGATGGCGCAGGTGATGGGGATGCCGTTGGTTGTGGGGTTGGAGATGGTGTCGGTTCCGGTGTTTCTTGTGGGGTTGGAGATGGTGTCGGTTCCGGCGTAGGCGATGGCGTTGGAGATGGTGTCGGTTCCGGTGTCGGTTCCGGTGTTGCTTGCGGTGTAGGAGATGGTGTCGGTTCCGGCGTAGGCGATGGCGTTGGAGATGGTGTCGGTTCCGGCGTTGGAGATGGTGTTGGTTCCGGCGTTGGAGATGGCGCGGAAGTAACGATCGCAATATTGCCCTGAGTGTAAGTGCTTGGCGGCACTGGCACTGCAAACTGTGGCGAAATTGTCTCGGAACCTGATGTAATGGCTCCCGCCGTCCCATTCGTTGTCGCATCGCCGACAATAAAAGGTGTAGTCGTGCCCCCTGCGTGGCGAATAGTAATCGCGCCGCCACTTGTGCCATTAGCGCTGGAAATGCTCACATTTACACCGTTACTATCTGTAAAAGTGCCGCTGACTGTGAGAAGATTGCCAGCCGTGAGGTCAATACTGCCGCCAGTAGACTGAAGAGTGCCTGTAACGGCGATGTCGCTAGCAGCTTTGAGAGTAATATTGCCGCCAGAAGTGGCGATCGCATCCAGTGCAATGTCCCCTGCTGATTCCAAAATCACAGGCCCGCCTGCTGTCGAAATCGCTCCCACTCCGATGCTATTGCCCGAAGCAACACCGGGCGAAGCAAAAAATGTCTCCCCTGCTGTCGTAGTCGGCGGCACATTGGCAGCATTCGCCAGAGTCGAAACGCCCGATCGCAGAATTAAAGCTGCACTACCTGAAAGCACCGCCGCATCTGGATCGGCGGAACCTGACAAAGTAGTATCTGGCCCTGTGATGGTAATATCTCCCGCGGCGATCGCGCCTTTTGCTTCTACCTTAAGTGAGGTTCCAGTATAATCCCCAAATCTCACATCTCCCTCGGAGCTAATAATCGGGTCGTACAAACTCAAAAAACTGCCACCGTTGCCAGACAATGTGAGAATACTTACATTACCTCCCGCAGCGAAGTGAGCATCACCGGAAACATTGCCATTGCTCAATAATGTGATATCCCCTGCGGATTGGAATGCAGGGTTAGGGTAATTTAGCGCGAAGATATCAATATTTTGATTACCTTGTATAGTAAGATTGCCGCCCGCGATCGCCCTGAAAGCGTTATTTCCATCCCGCACCCGCACCGTATCTCCTGCCAACAGATACAAGTTGTTCTCAGTAAGTAGCTGGCTTTCTACCAAAGTGAGATTACGTGCTGCCGAGAGTGTAGCATTCTGACTATTAACAGTAGAACTAGCGATCGCCACATCCCCGCTTTCCACCCTCAAACCGGCCGTCAAAACCACTTCTCCTGCACCGTTAACGGAGATACCAGTAGCAGAGTTCTCACCTGCGCCCGCAAGCAATTGCGGAAGAGACAAAGGCAGAGATAATTGCCCATTCTGTGCCAACAATCCCCCGTCAACAACCCCTATTTCTAAACTTAATAAATGTCCTTCTTGACGAAGCCGAATAGTATTCTCACCGGGAACAGCAGCGACAATAATATTACCTTGTGGAGCATTGAGGGAACCAGTGTTGACGACACTACCACCAATTAAAGTTATACTTTGCCCTGGCATGACTGCTAAAGTACCTGCATTGATGATACTTCCCGGTTGGCTGAGATTAAAGTAAAAAGTGTTCGGAGTTCCTATCAGCGTACTGTAATCGTTCGCTCCGGCCACATTGAACAAACCCGAATCAAAACCGATGTTAGTAGCAGTAGTAGCTGTAAAAGCAGCCGGAAGATTCAAGCTAGCATTAGGGCCAAAGATAATCCCCGAAGGATTGATTAAAAATAGGTGGGAATTGCCGCCAGTTACTTGAATTAAACCGTTAATAATAGAAGGATTGCCGCCTACTACCCGTCCTAAGATATTGCGAATAGCGGGAGTAGACATAAAATTAGCAATCTGCCCTTCGCTAAGCCCAAACTGTTGAAAACTGTGGAAAAGATTCGCTCCATCTCTAGAAGTTTGACCGCCTGTAATATTCAAGCGATCGCCGCTAGGCGTGACAGTAGTGCCAGCGTCATTGGGTGCGGGAACAATGGGTTGTCCTTGTACCACCGCTGTACTGACAATAGTGGCTGCGATCGCTAGCATTGCAGCACCATGTATAGAAAAGAAGGCTAGTTTCATTAGCTTTTAGCTGGCAGAGAGATCACGTATCTGACAATTATAACTTTAAGGTATTAGCTGATCAGTGCGGTCAACTGCGACGCAGGCTTAGCTATTAAGAAGGTCGTCACCATCAGGGCGGTTGCTTTACCTGAAAATCACATTCTGCACGCTCAACTGTCACGATCGGTTATTACTTGTTTTAATCCAGCAATAAAGCTATAATTTATAGCTTTAAACCGTACATGGACTGATAAAAAACTTTTTAAAAGCCTAATTTATTACTTAAAAAAGAGAGTTTTCTGCGTAATTATGCTGTGTGAAACCCCAGGCTGCGTAAGGTGGGCAGAAAATCAAAGCAAAAGTGCGATCGACTGTTGTGCACAATACAAATTAGGCGAGCGAAATCGGGGCTACCACAAAGTATTTGCAGGCTGCTACCCGAAAAACTAAACATTTGTTAACAAAGCTTATTTTTGCTTTTCTAACGCGCTATGCTCTAGACAAAACTGGTGCGTGTTGACTGCGCGTTAATTTTTAGCCTAAAAATCAATATGCTCTCTATTGCAGGCGTTGCCACCCAGACACTTCTCTATGAAAGTGCCAACTCTCTGGTTTACCGAGCCATTCGGGAAGCAGATAACCAGCGGCTTATCCTCAAACTTCTCAAAGAGACCTACCCCACACCTCAAGAATTGGTGCGCTACCGCACCGAATACCGCATCACCCGAGAGCTAAAAGAGCCGGGAGTTGTGCAGGTTTATGACTTGCGAAAATACCAAAACAGTCTCGTGATGTTTGTAGAGGACTTTGGCGGCGAATCCTTGAAAATATGGATGCAGCAGCGAAAGTTTACTCTGGAGGAATTTTTGCAAATTGCGAGCGCCACAACTGAAATTTTAGGGCAAATTCACAGGGCAAACATCATCCACAAAGATATTAACCCTTCTAATATTGTTTACAACCCCCAAACGAAACAATTAAAAATTATTGACTTTGGCATTTCTACTCAGCTAACGCGAGAAACGCCGCTCCTGAAAAACCCCAACGTTTTAGAAGGCACCCTCGCTTACATCTCGCCGGAACAAACTGGCAGGATGAATCGCGCTCTCGATTACCGGACTGACTTTTACTCGCTCGGCGTCACCTTCTACGAATTGCTGAGTGGAAAACTGCCTTTTGAGACAGAAGATGCTTTAGAGTTGGTTCACTGCCACATTGCTAGAGAGCCCGTTCCGCTGCAGGAAATCGAGCCGACAATTCCCCTAATTCTCTCGCTTCTTGTAAGTAAATTGATGGCGAAGAATGCCGAAAATCGCTATCAAACGGCCGGGGGGCTAAAGCACGATTTAGAGAGTTGTCTGGTTCAATTACAAGAAACCGATAGCATAGCCGAATTTGACTTGGGAACGCGGGATATCACAGACCGTTTCCTGATCCCCGAAAAGTTATACGGCAGAGAAAGTGAAGTTGATAATCTATTAGCTGCTTTTGAACGAGTCAGTACAGGTAACGCCGAAATGATGCTGGTGGCTGGCTTGTCTGGGATTGGTAAAACCGCCGTAGTGAACGAAGTCCACAAGCCTATAGCCAGACAACGGGGCTATTTTATTAAAGGCAAATACGACCAATTTGGGCGCAATATTCCCTTCAGTGCATTTGTGCAAGCATTTCGGGAATTGATGGGGCAATTATTATCAGAATCCGATGCTCAGTTACATACATGGAAAACAAAAATCCTAACAGCAGTAGGCGAGATTGGGCAAGTGCTGATTGAGGTGATTCCTGAGTTAGAACGCATTATTGGCGCTCAAGGTCCTGCACTAGAACTATCGGGGAGTGCCGCCCAAAATCGCTTCAATCTGTTGATGCAGAAATTTGTGCAAGTATTTACTACAGCCCAACATCCCTTAGTAATGTTTTTGGACGATTTACAGTGGGCGGATTCAGCATCTTTAAAGTTATTACAACTGTTGATGGAAGATACGGGGCATCTATTGGTGGTGGGTGCTTATCGGGATAATGAGGTGTCACAATCTCATCCATTTATGTTGACGTTGGATGAGATTATTAAGTCTGGGGCAGTGGTGAATACTATTACGCTGCAACCGTTGAGTTTAGCAGATATGAATCAGTTGGTAGCAGATACGCTGATTTGTGATTTATCTTTGGCCGGGCCTTTGACAGAATTGGTGGCTCAAAAAACCAAAGGTAATCCCTTTTTCTCGACTCAATTCCTCAAGTCGTTGTATGAAGATGGTCAAATTATCTTTAACTACCCTCAGTCCCCCCTTATTAAGGGGGGACCTAAAGGGGGGTGGCAGTACGATATTGCTCAAGCTAGGCTTACCCATGCCTCGGATGTGGTGGAGTTTATGGCGGTGCAATTGCAGAAGTTGCCTGCCCAAACTCAGGATGTTATCAAGTTGGCGGCTTGCATTGGAGCGCAGTTTGATTTAGAGACATTGGCAATAGTCAGCGACGAATTACCCGAACCAACGGCATCAGCGCTATGGAGAGCCTTGCAAGAAGGACTCATTTTACCCATTACCGAAGGCTATAAGTGCTTCATTCAAACAGATGGTCAATCTAATACTCAACCTGTTGCCAATCCGATTTATCAGTTTTTGCACGATCGCGTCCAGCAAGCCGCCTATTCCCTAATTCCTGAAGACCAAAAACAATCCGTCCATTTGCACATTGGGCAATTGCTATTCGCTCAAACCTCAGCAGAGCAACTAGACGAGAGAATTTTTGCGATTGTCAGTCAATTTAATCTGGGCATCGATCGCATTGCAATTCAGGATCGGCGAGACCATCTAGCCAACCTCAATTTGATGGCTGCACGTAAAGCACGGCTTTCGGCTGCTTACCCGGCATCGGCTCAATACTGTGAGATAGGGCTGCGACTTTTAGGCACTGACAGTTCCGATCAATGGATCAGACAGCCCATTCTTACTTCAGAACTGCACATTGAAGCTGCTAATTCAGCCTGTCTGATTGGCGCATTTGAGCGGGTAGATGCTTGCGTCGAGGCAGTTCTCCAACATACGTCAAACCCCCTAGAACAAGTTAAAGCCTTAGAAATAAAGATTCAATCCTTGATTGCCCGCAATCAATTATCAGAGGCGATTCAGGTGGCACGGGCAATCCTTCAAGAGTTGGATGTAGAGTTGCCAGAACATCCCACCCAAGACATGGTAGCTCCTGCTCTCAATGCTATTGGCGATCGACTGATGAGTGTGGATGTAATGAATTCACTAAGGATGAGCGATCCACAGAAACTGGCTGCAATGAATATTCTCAGCAGTATGGCTTCAGCAGCCTATATGGGTTCGCCAGCCCTCTATCCGTTGATTGTACTCAAACAAATTGAATTGTCACTTCAGTTTGGAAATGCGATCCAAACACCCTATGCTTATTCAACCTATGGACTAATTCTTTGTGCATATGGTGGGCAAATTGTAGCCGGAAATCATGCTGCTGATATCGCGATCGCCTTGATGGAAATGTTTAAAGCATCGAGTTTTAAAGCGAAAATTTTCAATTTAGTTTATCCATTTGTTCGCATTTGGCAGGAGCCGATGCACACTGTACTGATGCCTTTGCTGGAAGGCTATCAAGCGGGTTTGGAAACGGGAGATTTGGAGTTCGCGGCTTACTGTGCCTATAACCGCTGTAAACTCGCTTATGCTGCGGGAAATGAACTTCTACAACTGGGGCAAGAGATGCAAACCTATGCAGAGGCGATCGCCCAGCTCAAACAAACAACTGCTCTGAACTTTCACCAAATTGTGCAACAGGCAGTCTTAAATTGGACAGGGGAAGCCGACGCTCCCCAGAAATTGGTTGGAGAAGCTTACGATGAAACGACACGATTACCTCAGCATAAATTAGCAGGAGATACTTACTCGATCGGGAGCGTCTCTGCTCATAAATTGATTCTGGCTTACCATTTTGGGCAACCCCAGGAAGCTCTGGAGATAGCTCAAATTGCCGAGAAAACTGTTGGTGGCATTATCGGAACTGTGTTCTATGGAGTCTTTTATTTCTATCATGCACTGACGTTACTCGCAAACACAAACACCTTGCCAATTAGTGAAGCGGTTACGAAGGATCTTGAGCAACTTACTAGCTGGGCAACTCATGCACCCACGAACTTTGCCCACAAATGCGATTTAATTCGAGCCGAACAGCAGCGAATTTTAGGAAACAAAGCAGAGGCGAGTGACCTCTACGATCGCGCCATTTCTGGAGCCAAAGAAAATAAATTCCTCAACGAAGAAGCACTAGCTAATGAACGGGCAGCCAAATTTTACCTAGAATGGGGTAAAGAAAAAGTTGCTAAAACCTACATGATTGAGGCGTATTATTGTTATGCCCAATGGGGAGCCACTGCTAAGGTACAGGATTTAGAAACGCGATATCCCCAATTACTGACAGCAATTCAACCGGGAAGAAAAAACCCTAAAACTACCGCATCATTGACAACTACTGGTTCGGGCATCAACCTAGATATTACTACAGTAATGAAAGCTTCTCAGGCGATTTCTGGCGAAATATTGCTAGAAAAACTAATGTCTAGCTTGATTAAAATTGTGATGGAAAATGCAGGAGCGCAAAAGGGTTATCTGATTTTGTCAAGTCAGGGAAAGCTGTTAATTGAAGCTGAAGGGACAATAAATTCTGAACTCGTCACTGTGTTGCAGTCACTCTCAGTTGAAAGCTGTCAAGAACTTTCCAAAGCGATTGTCAATTATGTGGCCCGCACTCAAGAAAGCGTGGTACTAGATGATGCTGCCCGATCGGGACAATTTACCAACGACCCCTACATCCAAAAGCATCAGCCCAAATCAATTTTATGCGTGCCACTGATTAATCAATCTCAAATCATTAGTATTGTTTACCTAGAAAACAATCTCACAGCAGGAGCTTTTACGCCAGAAAGAGTGGAACTATTAAAAGTGTTATCTGGACAGGCGGCTATCTCGATTCAAAATGCTAAACTCTATACACAAGTCCGCGAAAGCGAGAACAGACTAGCTCAATTTTTAGAAGCAATTCCAGTGGGGGTGTCAGTGCTGGATGCTTCTGGCAAACCTTACTATAGTAATCGCGTTGCTATTCAATTATTAGGTAAAGGAGTTATTCCTCAAGTCGCCAGCGAGCAAATACCAGAGATTTATCAAGTCTATCAAGCTGGAACAGAGCAGGAATATCCCTTTGCTGACTTGCCGATTGTGCGGGCGTTGAAGGGAGCAAGTGCCACCGCTGAGGATATGGAAATCCACCAAGGCGACAAGATTATTCCGATCGAGGCTTGGGGTACTCCCATCTATGATGAAAAGGACAACATTTCTTATGCAATTGTAGCCTTTCAAGATATCACGGAGCGTAAAAAAGCCGAAACTGAGCGAATCAGATTTACCGATGAATTGTTCCAACTCAACAAAGCTTACGAGCGCTTCGTCCCCAATCAGTTCCTCCAGTTTTTAGAGAAATCAAGCATTATTGATGTGGAATTGGGCGATCAGGTGCAGTTGGAAATGTCGGTACTTTTTTCTGACATTCGCGACTTCACCACGCTCTCGGAAAGCATGACGCCGGAGGATAATTTCAGATTTATCAATTCCTATCTTTCTCGCATGGAACCCGTTATTAATGAAAATAACGGGTTTATTGATAAATATATTGGCGATGCGATTATGGCGCTGTTTAGCGGCGAGGCGGATAATGCGGTGAAAGCCGGAATTGCTATGCTGCAGAGCCTCGTTGAATACAATCAACAGCGCGCTAATTTTGGCTGTGCCCCGATTCAGATTGGGATTGGCATCAATACTGGAACTTTGATGCTGGGAACGGTGGGCGGTCAAAATCGCATGGAGGGCACAGTAATTTCCGATGCGGTGAATTTAGCTTCTCGGGTGGAAAGTTTGACGAAAAATTATGGGGTGTCGCTATTAATCACCCAGTCAACTTACTCGCGTTTAGAAAATCCATCTCTGTACGCAATCCGCACCCTCGATACGGTAAAAGTCAAGGGAAAATCTGAATTAGTAACAGTTTATGAGGTGTTTGATGCTGATCCGCCTGAAATCAAAGCGGGCAAGTTAGCTACGCTGGAATTGTTTGCAGAAGCGAGGGCAAATTACTTGGAAGGGAAGTTAGCTGAGGCAGCCCGGCTGTTTGCCGAGTGTTGGCGTCAGAATCAGGGCGATCGCGTCGCTAAAATTTTCTGGGAACGCTGTCAGTCTGCATTGATGAGTCGCAGCACAAAAATTAAAGATCGGCTACACAATTTAGATTAATTGGAACAGTCCCAAACTCGATCGCTACATTGTTGGAAGGGGAGATCATTTTCATTATTCACGAGTGCTATTGGGGCGACGGTTGAGTGCAGTCTCGGTTGGACGGAGTGTGGCTGCTGCCACTGAATTTGGGTCAAACGGCTAGTTTGTTGCGGCTGCGGGAGTTTTTGGCGGGTAAGCATAAAGGCTCAGAGTGATGTGAAGCGCGATCGCTTCCTTGAAGACTAGGATTAGGTCAAGATCCATCAAAGCAGCGATCGCGGGCAAGGAAGGCAAAAGCAAGAGTAACCGGATTTTTCTGGCATTATTTAAACTTATGTCCCTGTGTAAAAACATACCGGAACATATCCTAGACTTTTCGCCCAATTCGGTATGCAACATTAACTGTAAGTTTTGGAAAAGTAGTTATCCTTGTCTTGTTAAAATGCTAAAATTAGCTTTACATGATTAATGGTAAAGCTGGGCAGTGCTTGTGTCAAAAACTGTATATTTATAAATTTCAGTAAAACGTAATCAGCGAGCAGATTTATGTATACTCAACTTTCATTGTGGGAAGAGCCAAAAGCAGAAAGCCAGAATCATGGTCAGCAATTATCTCTGCCAGATGCCGAAGTAATCATGTACCGCGACTTCTTCAATAACAATGAGAGCAACGAGATATTTGCGGAATTGTACGGCACTATTAATTGGAAGCAAGAAGTGACTCTGCTTTTTGGCAAGCAAGTCGCTATACCGCGACTTACCGCATGGTACGGAGATGCAGGTAAATCTTACACTTACTCTAACATAAAAATGGAGCCTAATCTATGGACACCTACACTCATAACAATCAAATCTAAAATAGAAGCAATAGCAGGTACAGTGTTTAACAGCGTGTTGCTTAATCTATATCGCGACGGCAAAGATAGTGTAGCTTGGCACAGTGATGATGAATCAGAACTTGGTGAAAACCCAGCGATCGGTTCTGTAAGTTTTGGGGCTACTCGTCGTTTTATGCTCAGGCACAAATACCAAAAAGAAATGAAATTAGAAATTCAATTAACTCCTGGAAGCCTCCTGCTGATGAAAGGAGCAACCCAGCATTTTTGGCAACACCAAATTCCGAAAGCAGCCAAAGTTACTGAACCCAGAATCAACCTTACTTTCAGGAAAGTAAGCTAAATGAATAAATGGTAATTTGTAATTGGTATATGCGTTTATCTGCCTTTAATTGCGGTTTTAATAAAAAACTATTGCAACTTTTGTTACCAGTAAAAGTAGCGCTTTTAGCACAGCAATAACAGTACCGCCGAATTAGCGATCGCACGGGAGTGCCGCTGCTAAGGCTGAATTTGGGTCAAACGGCTAGTTTGTTGCGGCTGCGCGGGTTTTTGGCGGGTCAGCAGAAAGGCTCAGACTGATGTGAAGGCCGATCGCACTTCTTTGTCTCTCAAAGTCTCATTCTTCAGGTTTAGCAATTTTGCCTGTTAAGGTGTAGTGCATCCCCTTAAGTTTTACCTCATCTTTATTCTCTAACTCTTTCAAGTTCCTTAACTAACTCGAAGCTAAATGTGATCAAACTATTGACATAACTTTAGCAATATATATATTAATAATTTGTAAATAGCTAGGTCGGGAGGAATAGAAATCTCGACAAAAATAATTATATCTGAAGATAGACGAATCCTAAATTAAACACAGCTAGCCTATATAACTAGCATCAAATAAAATACTTAAAAATTGCTTATAATAAATTGATTGATATAAGGAATTTTTAAGTAGATATTCAGATAAAAAGAAGGAAATTTATGGTACTAAGCATTATTGTTCACGGTGGAGCAAAAACCATCACAGAAGACAAGGTTGCAGCCAACAATGCAGGCTGTACCGCAGCAGCAGAAGCTGGTTGGGAAGTGCTGGCAAGGGGGGGTACAGCAGCAGAAGCTGTTGAGGCAGCTATCCGGGTTCTGGAAGCTGACCAGACATTTAACGCAGGCTTTGGATCGGTTCTCAACAACCAGGGACAGGTAGAGCTAGACGCAGCGATGATGGAAGGCGGTTCATTAGCTTGGGGAGCCCTCGCCAATGTTCAAGGCGTGCGCCATCCCATCTCAGTGGCGCGAAAGATTATGGATACAAAACCCATGTTCTTAGTAGCGGATCACGCAGAACATTTTGCAGCAGAAAATGGAGCCGAGATGTCTGCAAAAGAAGACTTAATCGCGGATGAGCAACAGGAAGAGTGGGAGGAGGAAAAAGAAGTTATTGACCGCCCCAATACCGTTGGTTGTGTAGCTTTAGACAGCAGCGGCACCGTAGTTGCCGGTACCTCAACAGGCGGCACTATGAATAAGCCCGCCGGTCGCGTCGGCGACAGCGCCATTATCGGCTCAGGCTTGTTTGCTGACAGTCAACAGGGCGGTTGCTCGACCACAGGCGATGGCGAGTCGATTATACCAGTAGTTCTGGCGAAGACGGCGATCGACATTCTAGCGTCCGGCAAGCACCCAGATGAAGCAGCGCAGATCGCAATTGAGACTCTGGCATCTAAGGTGGCAGGAGAAGCTGGGTGCATCCTCATAGACCCTCAAGGGCGGGTTGGCTGGGCGCATAACTCAACCGACATGGCTTGTGCTTATAGAACCTCAGAAATGGACAAGGTGGCTGCGTTCACTAAGAAAAAACAACTCGTCCATCATTGAAATTATTGAGGTTGAATTCTCTCTAGTTGGAGAGAGTTAAAATTCCGCAACTAATATCTTGTTTCCTAGGTATTAAGTAGCGGGATCTCAATAAACATTTTTTCAATTTGTAGGGCGGGCATTGCCCACCCTACTTTTAATTATGTCGAGCTACTTAGTGGCCGGCAAAACAGTTTAATTCAAACTCGACTTGGATGTTTCTATGAACTCAACATACGACTTTCCTTACTTTCAGGGTAATTCTCTTTCCGATTTGTTTGCTGCAGACATCACAGATGCACGTTATGCGTTCATCCTAAATTACCCTGCAACTGCCAGTTGGGCTGCTTACCCCAACAGGGAAAAATACTTTATTCAAGACGGCAGCAGTGAAGCTACCAAAACTTCTTTCGACAAGATTGGCCAGAAGGAACCTTGGAAAAATCTGGCTGTGTTAGGCGATGCCATCCCAGGGATTGTGATTAATTCGCCGCCGAAATCGCTGATGGACTATTGGCGGGAGCATTTTGGCTTCAGCTACAGCAGTATGGAGATGATAGACTGCTCAACTTATCTCGAAGATCTCAGCGTAAGCGATCGCTTTGACAAACTCCTGACTCTATTTCCCTTCGACAATCTCAAACCCGAAAAACACGCCGTCCATCCTGACATCCACTACCACTTGCTCAGCAAAGCCACGCTAGCAGAATTAGGCGTGCAATGTCCGAAATACCAAACCTACAATCTGCACGAAGTCAATCTCGAAAGCATTCAGTTACCAGAGCAATTCCCCTACTTGATTAAAGCATCCCACGGACTTTCTGGAGAAGGGACTTATATTATCAAAAGCGCCAGCGATCTGAACTACTGCTTGCAGGAAGTGAGGAAATATCTGGATATTAAGTTGCTGGATACGATTATTGTCTCGGAATTCGTCAAGAATGAAGTGCAGAACTACTGCGTGCAGTTCTATGTAAGCAAAACGGGAAATATCACGCTTATCGGCACTACCAGCCAACTTGTCACCCCAGAGGGCAGCTATTTAGGGGGACTAATTCACTACCGCGAAACCGACATGAGTAGGTTTTTTGAGATGATTGCCGCTATTGGTAAATATGCTCACCAACAGGGTTATTTCGGCGTTATTGGCTTCGACGTGCTGGAAGACTCTGAGGGAGAGTTGTATGCCATTGATGCCAATTTCCGAGTTAATGGCTCGACTCCGCTTTGTGTGCAGCGCCATACCTTACTGGGGCTGGGAAAGGAGGTGGCTCAATATTCCAGTAGCTGGCGAATGGATGGGACTTTGGCATCGATTCTTGTCACGCTGAAACCAGAACTCGCTCGCAAGGACTTGATAATCCTGTCGGCTTTAGAGAAGGTTAAATACGGAAAAATCTACACGGAAATGTACGGGATAGTTGCGGGTGAGGATATGAAGGAAATGCAGCACATTGAGGATAATTTGCACAGTAAGGGATTGCAGCAATTTGGTTGATATCTACTCTACCGATTGCAGCGTTTATGCGGTTCAATTAAATCGGCTGGATAAATATTGCCCAAAGGCAAAATCTCCTCGGTCGGTTTCTCAAAATAATCTCTAAGTCGCTACTCTGCTGATAATTCTTGAATTTTGTTAATAGCGTCTTGGTAATCACTTGTATTTGCTTGGTACTTGTACAAGTCAGCGGCTTTTTGATAATCGGCGATCGCCTCTGCTTTTTGTCCGAGGTCAGACTTAGCTAAACCACGATTGTAGTAGGCATTAGCATTATAGTAACTAAGCTCGATTACCTTACTATAATCTGCGATGGCTGCTTCTTTTTCCCCTAGATTATACTTAGTCAAACCCCGATTGTAGTAGGGATTAGGATTGTAGTAATTAAGCTCTATCGCCTTAGTATAATCTGCAAGTGCCTCTGTTTTTTCACCTAGAACAGACTTGGCATTACCGCGATTATTGTAGGCAACAGCTAGTTTGGGATCGATGTCAATCGCCTGATTATAATCGGAGATTGCCTCTGCTTTTTGCCCTAGGGCCGACTTAGCTAAACCACGATTTAAGTAGGCATCAGCATAGCAAGAATTAAGGTCGAGCGCCTGATTATAATCGGAGATTGCCTCTGCTTTTTGCCCTAGGGCCGACTTAGCTAAACCACGATTTAAGTAGGCATCAGCATAGCAAGAATTAAGGTGAATCGCCTGATTATAATCTGCGATCGCTTCTTCATTTTCTCCTAAATTATACTTGGCTAAACCCCGATTGTTGTAGGCAACAGCATCTGTGGGATTGAGTTCGAGGGCGTGATTATAATCTACGATTGCCTCTGCTTTTTTCCCTAGGTCAGACTTAGAATTACCTCGACGGAAGTAGGCATTAGCACTGTTGTAATTAAGGTCGCTCACCTGAGTATAATCTACGAGTATGTCTTCTGCTGTTTTTAGGGCAGAGTTAGCTAAACTCCGAGTGTAGTAAGCATCAGAATAGTTGGGGTTAAGCTCTATCGCCTGATTATAATCGGAGATCGCCTCTTCTGTTTTTCCTAGGGCAGAGTTAGCTAAACCCCTAGTGTAGTAGGCATCAGCATAATTGGGGTTAAGCTCGATCGCCTGATTATAATCGGAGATCGCCTCTTCTTTTTCTCCAAGATCGTACTTGACATAACCCCGCTCGACGTAGGCAAGAGCTAATTTGGGATCGAGCTCGAGCGCCTGATTATAATCGGAGATCGCCTCTGCTTTGTCCCCAAGCTCAGACTTGGCACTACCCCGATTGACATAGGCAACAGCTAATTCTGGATTCAGGTCTATCGCTTTAGTATAATCGGAGATCGCCTCTGCTTTGTCCCCAAGCTCAGACTTGGCAATACCCCGATTATTGTAGGCAACAGCTAATTTTGGATCGAGTTCGATTGCCTGATTATAATCGGAGATCGCCTCTGCTTTTTTCCCTAGGTTAGACTTCATTACACCCCGATTACAGTAGGCATCAGCTAATTCTGGATTCAGTTCTATCGCCTTAGTATAATCGGAGATCGCCTCTGCTTTGTCCCCAAGCTCAGACTTGGCACTACCCCGATTACAGTAGGCAACAGCATATTTGGGATTCAGGTCTATCGCCTTAGTATAATCGGAGATCGCCTCTTCTGTTTTCCGTAGGTGATATTTCGCATTACCCCGATGACAGTATGCAAAATAAAACTTTGGCTCCAGGTGAATCGCCATATTAAAATCTGCCAGCGCCTCTTCTTTGACCCCTAAACTATACTTGGCTACACCCCGATGACAGTATGCAAAATAAAACTTTGGCTCCAGGTGAATCGCCGTATTAAAATCTGCCAGCGCCTCTTCTTGATTGGCAATATCACACTTGATCTCACCCCGATAAAAGTAAGCTGCCGCTAATTCTGGATTCAGATTAACCGCATTAGAAAAAGCTGCCAGCGCCTCTTCTTTTTCCGCCAATTTAGACTTGGCTACACCCCGATGAAAGTAGGCAACAGCCAATTTGGGATTCAGGTCGTTCGCTTTAACAAAATCTGCCCGTGCCTCTTCTTTTTCCCCTAGTTCATACTTAACGTTACCCCGATTGTTGTAAGCATCAGCATCGTTGGGAGCGAGATCGATCGCCTGATTATAATCTGCCAGCGCCTCTTCTATTCTTCCTAAACTAAACTTTGCTAAACCCCGATTTTTGTAAGCACCAACATCTTTGGGATTAAGCTCGATCGCCTTCGTATAATCTGCTATAGCCTCTGCTTTTTCCTCTAGGTCAGACTTGACTAAACCACGACCGACGTAGGCAACATCTAGTTTTAAATCGAGGTCTATCGCCTTCGTATAATCCGATAGCGCCTCTTCTTTTTTTCCTAGTTCATGATTGAGTAAAGCTCGACCGACGTAGGCAGCAGCTCGTTTTGGATCGAGGTCAATCGCCTGATTATAATCGGATAACGCCTCTCCTTTTTTCCCTAGGCGAGACTTGGTTAAACCCCTATTTAAGTAGGCAGAAGCTAGTTTGGGATTAAGCTCGATCGCCTGATTATAATCAGAGAGTGCCTCTTTGATTTTTCCTAGTTTATACTTGGCTAAACCCCGATTGTTGTACGCATCAGCGAATGTAAAAGCTAGTTTGTAATAGACAGCTAAACCAGCCATCCCCGCAAACAGGATAAAAAAGCCTAATTTATAATAGTCGTCTGTACTCCAGTCTTCTTTTTTCTCGGGTTTATATTGGATATCACTCCAACTATAGGCAATAGCATTGTTGGCATTAAAGTCGATATTCGGATTATAATCAGCTACAGCACCCTTAAAATGTCCTTGATTGGCGCCAGCAAGTCCTTGACTGAAATAGACATGAGAACAACCCGCCGCCCCAAACAGGGTCAAACCAGCAGCCAGAATTTGTGGAATCAAGCGATGCGGTTTTTTAGTCATAGCCTTTGCAGTTACTAAAATTTAATGGAATTGCTTTTTTAACGGTTTGACAGACTATACCGAATTGTATCTGAGTGTGTAAAAATATAAAAATATATTGAGAAAAAAAGAGTGTAGGACTATTGCCGGATATTACTACACAACCCTTTGATGAGGTCAATGTTGATTTTACAAGACATACCTAACAGGCGATCGCTTATCTGTCTTCCAGAGACTCAAGCCACTGTCCCATCAAACATTTATACTGCTGACAGCATAACGGCTGTTTCAAAACGAGTCTTAAATCTATACAACAATTAACATTCTAAATAAACAAAAATTTATATTTGGGTGCGTCAGCTCTCGTTATATTATCTGCGGCTTCAATAACTCTTGGCTGACACACCCTCCACGTTTTAGATACTGTCAATCTCTGTGAAACAAGCATCCCGCCTGTCAATCTCTGCGGTTCAATTCCCCTTACTTAGCCCGCACCACCAACACCGAACAAGGAGCCTCAGCGACAACCTCAGCACTCACCGAGCCCTCCAAAATTCGCTTTAAACCTGTCAAACCCCGACAGCCGATCGCAATTAAATCCGCCTTATAAATATTAGCCAAACGGACAATTTCTTCTGCAGGTTGTCCCGAAACAATCTCCAATTCGCTCTGGCAAGGCAACTTTTCCTGATAAGATTGCAGTAACTTCTCCACCTCTCGGTAAGCAATCTCATCTCCCTGAGCGTGAGGTCGATCGACAACCGCGTCAAAATCCGACGTACCAGAACTGACAACATGAACTAGAATCATTTTTGCCGTCGGTTCTAGCTGAAATTGTCCTACAAGTTGCAAAACCCGTTCTGCAAGCTCTGAATTGTCGATCGCTACCAAAACAGTATTCAATACCATGCACCTTTAAATCTGAGATATTTAGACTTTAAATATTTCGTTGATTCTCGCCTACTTTCCCCAATTTTCGCGCTTCCCACCAACATCATTATTACCTACCCAGAAACCCGGTTTCTTAACATAATTGCATCATTTAAGCAAGATATTTGAAGAAACCGGGTTTCTTAAGCCCGCAGTGCGTAAGTAGGTAGGTGCAAATAAACTGGACCGTTTGTCACAGAATGTAAAGCTACCATAATCGCAAGAGAATTGCTTCCTTTCATTGCATTTCACTCGCTTTTGACTACCTCTGTATTTTGCCGATCATCTACTTAAATCTACCCTCTAAAACTCACCCTCTCCCTCATTTTCAGTCCGCAGCCGCACTGAATCAGCGTGAGAAGGAAGCCCCTCTGCTTCCGCCAAAACATTAATCGCCCTACTCACCTTCTTAAGTGCAGCCGGCGAATATTGAATCAAACTCGAATGCTTCATAAAAGTTTCGACACCCAGCGGCGACGCATAGCGCGGAGCCCCAGAAGTCGGCAAAGTATGATTGGGGCCCGCCAAATAATCGCCCACAGCTTCCGGCGTCGAGCAGCCCAAGAAAATCGCCCCAGCGTGGCGAATTTGGTCGAGCAAAGCCCAGGGATCTGCAACTTGCAATTCCAAGTGTTCCGGGGCAAACTCGTTAGAGAGTTCCGCCGCCGCTTTGAGCGAGTCAACTACTACGACTAAACCGTAGTTGGCGATCGCCTTTTCTGTTAAAGTTCGGCGCGGGTGATTTGCCAACTGTCTGTCTACCTCAGCCACCACCTTCCTAGCCAGCACCGAATCCGCCGTCAGCAAAATTGCCGACGCCATCGAATCGTGCTCAGCTTGAGCCAACATATCCGCAGCCACGTGCACGGGATTCGCCGAACCATCAGCAATAATCAACACTTCCGACGGGCCAGCCAGAGAATCGATCCCCACAGTCCCGTAAACCAGTTTTTTAGCTAGGGTGACGTAAATATTCCCCGGCCCGGTAATTAAATCCACCTTCGGAATAGTTTCCGTACCGTAGGCCAAAGCCGCGATCGCCTGCGCCCCGCCTACCCGATAAATCTCATCAACTCCCGCTTCCTGAGCCGCTACCAGCACCGCAGGATTCATTTTCTTCTCCTGTCCGGGGGGAGTACACATCACCAGTCTCGGCACCTTAGCGACCTTCGCAGGAACCGCATTCATGATCACCGAGCTCGGATAGGACGCCTGACCCCCAGGAATGTAGATTCCCGCTCGATCGACCGGCGTGTAGCGCTTGCCCAAAACAATCTCGTCATCGCCAAACTGCACCCAAGACTTGGGTACGCGCTGTCGGTGAAACGCCTCTACCTGTTTGCAAGCCAGCCGGATGGCATTTAATAATTCTTTCGACACCTGCTGGTAAGCAGCATCCAGTTCGGCGCCGCTGACCCGTAAATCTTCCACATTTAGGGTCATGCGGTCAAATTCAGCAGTGTAGTGCAGCACAGCCTGATCGCCTCTGCGCCTTACAGCTTGCAGCACCTCCCGCACGGTGGCTTCTTTGTGAACGACAAGTTCGTCATGGGTGCGATCGCAGATCCGTCGCAGTTCAGCTTGTGCCTCAACCCACTGAGTAATGATTCGCAGCATGGAGATTAGGAATGCCGTCTATAACTTCACTAACATTTGCTTGACAATTGGGGATTTTTGTGGCGTTCTCCTAGAGAAGTAGGCCACCACCAGTCCACAAGCTTAAACCGCGAGAGTCGCGGCATTTTCCAAGGCTTCAGTGCAGCGTTTAAATCTCTGTCGAGGATTTTGCAACACTGAGGACAAGTCACAATCTTCTCTAGGAATTGCCCGCCAGAGAACCGGGTGCCCGGGGAGAGGGTTGGAACGCAGAAGGGGAGAGTGTCCGACCCCGATAATATCCGAGAGGGAGAGTGTTCGAGCGGAAGAATTTTGATTCTGCCTTCTACTTTCTACCTTCAGATCCGTGCTGTCTTCTACCTTCTACCTTCTACCTTCAGCTTTTTACCTTCTACCTTCGGTAAGTGCTTCTTGCCGAAGCCCAAATAACCCGTATTCTTTGTTATAGCTTAACTTGGATTTTTCAGAGAATTGGATTTTAAGCAGAATAGGTGCTATATTAGTTTTTCCAACACCTGATAATTTTTTTATAAAAAAACGCCAAATTATTGTATACTTGAAAATTGCGCGCAAGAAACCGTGACTTTAACTCGTGACGGTGGAAACACCGCAAAACGCCTCTGTAACAACCATGTCCTACCTTATGGGTATTGCCAGGGGTAAAAAACAGGCAGTTAAATGAGTCAATAAAAAATTATTGCGCGGGCGTCGCCAAAAAGTAGCCACAGACTCAGCTCAATCTGAGCTAATGGAAAGTTGGCTGTCTCACTCCGCCTTTAAAAATCAAGCTTTTTGCGGATCGATCCCGAAAAGGTTGTCCTTCAAAATCCCCGTGTCTTGGGACTCTCTTGAGACTAGGGTGTATCAATGAATACCTACTTCCAGCAACTGAACTATGGCAAATATTAAGTCCGCCGTCAAACGAGTCAAAATCGCCGAACGTAACCGCTTGTACAACAAATCTTACAAGTCAGCGGTCAAAACTTTGATGAAGAAGTATTTCGCTGCCGTAGACAAGTACGCCGCAGCTCCCAGCCCGGAATTAATGCAAGAAGTCCAGCAGCGAATGTCTGAGGCCTACAGCAAAATTGACAAAGCTGTCAAAAAAGGTGTACTCCACCGCAACAACGGCGCTCGCAAAAAGTCCCGCTTGGCAAGAACCCTCAAGCCGCACGAAGTATCGGTAGCATCTTAAGGAAGCAGAAAGTTCGGCAACGAAGCAGTGTACAAGATTGAAGGGATGGATGTTGAGGGAAGAAGTCAAGGGTGAAGAAGTCAAGCGTGAAGAAGGAAGAAGAAAGAAAGAAGACGGAAGATTTTTCCCACACACTCTCGGCCACTCCCACTCCCAGACTCTCTCACTCCCCCTCGCCCTATCCCACCAGGACTCTCCCGTATCACCTCTAATCTGCTTCCCCCATGCAGCTCATCGACACTCACGTTCATATCAACTTTGAGACCTACAAATCTGAGTTAGAAGCCATTCGAGAACGCTGGCGCGAAGCTGGTGTAGTTCGGCTGGTTCATTCTTGTGTAGAGCCAGAAGAATTTGCCGGCATTCAAGCAATCGCCAATCAGTTTGCAGAAGTCTCGTTTGCGGTTGGACTCCACCCCCTAGATGCCGAGAAGTGGACAGACGAGACTGCGAGCCAGATAAGGGAATTAGCGAATTCGGACTCTAGGGTAGTGGCGATCGGCGAAACCGGACTGGACTTTTATAAAGCTGACGATCGAGAACACCAGTTTAAAGTGTTTGAGGCACAGCTTGAAATCGCCCAGGAACTTGACAAACCAGTCATTATCCACTGTCGCGACGCCGCCGCCCCAATGGCCGAAATGCTGAGGAACTTTTGGCAGACTCGCGGGCCAGTGCGCGGGGTCATGCACTGCTGGGGAGGCACACCCGAAGAAACCCAGTGGTTTTTAGACCTAGGTTTCTACATCAGTTTTAGCGGAACAGTCACCTTTAAAAAAGCCTTGCAAATACAAGAATCAGCTTGTATGGTAAATAGCGATCGCATCCTAGTCGAGACAGATTGCCCTTTTCTCGCCCCCGTACCCCAGCGGGGAAAACGCAACGAACCAGCCTACGTCTACTACGTAGCCGAGCAAGTTGCTAAATTGAGAGGAGTTTCTCTCTTAACTTTGTCCCAGCAGACAACCGAAAATGCCTGTCAGCTATTCGGCTTTTCAGTTTAGTTATAGCAGAACAGAGAAACGAGGA
This sequence comes from Microcoleus sp. MON2_D5, assembly GCF_036701905.1. NCBI lineage: Bacteria > Bacillati > Cyanobacteriota > Cyanophyceae > Oscillatoriales > Microcoleaceae > Microcoleus > Microcoleus sp. MON2_D5. The sequence goes on along the minus strand of NZ_JAUBRM010000060.1, from coordinate 21,636 downwards.
AAACAAGTCGATTTAGGAGCCAGCGATCGGGACAATTTCATTTCTATCCTGCCGGAAAAACCGGATTCATCCTTTATTGGAGATTCTTTTGGCGTTGCCTGCTGCGATCGGATTTGCGTCCTATAATAAAAAGAACCGCCCGATCGGGCGTTGGCTTAGTATCCGCGACTGCGATGTCGCCCCGGAAATGCCAACACAACGCGAGTACGCTAACCTTCGGGATCGGCAAAAACTTCACGCAATACCTCAAACTTACACACTCAAACTTACACATCAGAAGAAACTTGGAACCTCAGCAATTTGGCAATAGCTGTCAAGTCAATTTTAGGAGTCAAAAGTGTAGGGAATTTACCCCGGGATACCACGATATCGGAGCTAAAAGCATCGGGATCGAAACTAAAATTCGCACAAAAATACTGCGAGCCACAAGCAAAAATAACCGTTGCAGCAGTTGGCAGGCGATCGAAAACATCATATAAATTCTCTCACACAATCAATCAAAAAAACGCAACAAGGTAAAAAAGCCCAGCCTTGGCGCCATGTAAAAAGCTAGAGCCACTGCGGAAAAAGGACCCCCATGACCACTAAAGATTACACAGAATTCGCCTTCACCTTGCCCGATTTGATCGAAATCCAGCGGGCAAGTTTTCGCTGGTTCCTAGAAGCCGGGCTGATCGAAGAACTCGACAGCTTCTCCCCGATTACAGACTACACGGGGAAGCTGGAACTCCACTTCATGGGCAAAGACTTCAAACTCAAGCGCCCGAAATACGACGTGGACGAAGCCAAGCGCAGGGACAGCACCTACTCGGTGCAAATGTATGTACCCACCCGCCTGATTAACAAAGAAACAGGGGAAATCAAAGAACAAGAAGTCTTCATCGGCGACTTGCCCTTGATGACCGAGCGCGGCACTTTCATCATCAACGGCGCGGAACGGGTGATAGTCAACCAAATCGTGCGTTCCCCAGGCGTCTACTACAAATCGGAAACCGACAAAAACGGTCGCCGTTCCTACAACGCCTCCCTGATCCCCAACCGAGGCGCTTGGCTGAAATTTGAAACAGACAAAAACGATTTAGTCTGGGTCAGAATCGACAAAACCCGCAAACTATCGGCTCAGGTGCTGCTCAAAGCCCTCGGACTCACAGACGGCGAAATCTACGACTCCCTGCGCCACCCGGAATACTTCCAAAAAACGATCGAGAAAGAAGGACAATTCGGCGAAGAAGAAGCTTTGATGGAGCTCTACCGCAAACTCCGTCCAGGGGAACCCCCCACCGTGGCGGGCGGCGAACAGCTCCTCAACTCGCGCTTTTTCGACCCCAAACGCTACGATTTGGGTCGAGTCGGCCGCTACAAACTCAACAAAAAATTGCGCTTGACAGTCCCGGATACGATGCGGGTGCTGACATCGCAAGATATCTTGACAGCGATCGACTACTTAATTAACCTCGAATTCGACATCGGCTCCACCGACGACATCGACCACTTAGGCAACCGTCGCGTCCGCAGTGTTGGAGAACTGCTGCAAAACCAAGTCCGCGTCGGTCTCAACCGCTTAGAACGGATTATCCGCGAACGGATGACCGTTTCGGATGCCGACTCCCTGAGCCCCGCTTCTCTGGTCAACCCCAAACCGCTGGTAGCAGCAATTAAGGAATTCTTCGGTTCCTCCCAGCTATCGCAGTTCATGGATCAAACCAACCCTTTGGCAGAACTGACGCACAAACGTCGGCTTTCCGCCTTGGGCCCAGGAGGTCTGACTCGGGAACGCGCCGGGTTTGCAGTGCGGGACATTCACCCATCCCACTACGGCCGGATTTGCCCGATCGAAACACCAGAAGGCCCCAACGCCGGTCTGATCGGTTCCTTGGCAACCCACGCCCGCGTCAACCCCTACGGCTTCATTGAAACTCCTTTTTATCCAGTAGAAAAAGGACGGGTGCTGCGCGACAAAGCCCCCGTTTACATGACAGCCGACGAAGAAGACGATTTGCGCGTCGCCCCCGGAGACATCAGTCTCGACGAAAACAACAACCTCTTGGGCGAAACCGTAGCCGTCCGCTACCGCCAAGAATTTACTACCACCACGCCGATGCAGGTGGACTACATGGCGATTTCGCCCGTGCAAATCGTCTCCGTCGCGACATCGCTGATTCCGTTCTTGGAACACGACGACGCCAACCGAGCTTTGATGGGATCGAATATGCAGCGGCAAGCTGTGCCGCTACTGAAACCAGAACGGCCCCTCGTCGGTACGGGCTTGGAAGCTCAGGCTGCCCGAGATTCCGGGATGGTTGTGGTTTCCCGGATCGACGGCGAGGTGATTTACATCGACGCTACCCGGATTATTGTCAAACCCCTGGCTGTAGATGCCGAATCGAATTCCAGCGAAGAACATTTCCTGATTAAGGAATACGACGATCTCAAAGTCAAACAGCCCTCGGTTTGGAAGCAAAAATATGCTGGCTGCATCGAACACGAACTGCAAAAATATCAGCGCTCTAACCAAGATACTTGTTTAAACCAGCGTCCGCTGATTTATGAGGGCGATCGAGTCGTAGCAGGTCAAGTGCTCGCCGACGGTTCCTCCACAGAAGGGGCCGAACTCGCTCTGGGTCACAATATCCTCGTAGCTTATATGCCTTGGGAAGGCTACAACTACGAAGACGCGATGCTAATTAGCGAGCGTTTGGTGTACGAAGATGTCTACACTTCGATCCACATTGAAAAATACGAAATCGAAGCCCGCCAAACCAAACTCGGTCCCGAAGAAATCACCCGCGAAATTCCTAACGTCGGCGAAGACGCGCTGCGCCAGCTAGACGAACAGGGCATTATCCGCAAAGGTGCTTGGGTAGAAGCCAGCGACATCCTAGTCGGCAAAGTCACCCCCAAGGGCGAATCCGACCAACCGCCGGAAGAAAAACTGCTGAGGGCAATCTTCGGCGAAAAAGCCCGCGACGTGCGCGACAATTCCCTCCGCGTCCCTAACGGCGAAAAAGGCCGCGTGGTGGACGTGCGGGTGTTTACCCGCGAACAGGGCGACGAACTGCCCCCCGGCGCCAACATGGTCGTCCGCGTCTACGTAGCTCAAAAGCGGAAAATTCAAGTCGGCGACAAAATGGCCGGCCGTCACGGGAATAAGGGTATTGTGTCCCGGATTCTGCCGATGGAGGATATGCCTTATTTGCCCGACGGGACTCCGGTTGACATAGTGCTCAATCCCTTGGGCGTACCGTCGCGGATGAACGTAGGTCAGATTTTTGAGTGCTTGCTGGGATGGGCGGGCGAAAATCTGTCCATGCGCTTCAAGATGGTGCCTTTTGATGAAATGCACGGCGCTGAAAAGTCGCGGGAAACCGTGCACGGCAAGCTGCAGGAAGCCCGCGAAAAAACCGGCAAGCCTTGGGTGTTTAACGAAAAGCACCCCGGCAAGACTATTGTCTACGATGGCCGAACTGGGGAACCGTTCGATCGCCCCATCACAGTTGGCATCGCCTATATGCTGAAGCTGGTGCACTTGGTAGACGATAAGATCCACGCCCGCAGCACAGGCCCTTACTCGCTGGTAACGCAGCAGCCTTTGGGCGGCAAAGCGCAGCAGGGGGGTCAGCGGTTCGGAGAAATGGAAGTCTGGGCTCTGGAAGCGTTCGGCGCAGCTTATACTTTACAAGAGTTGCTGACTGTGAAGTCGGACGATATGCAGGGACGGAATGAAGCGCTGAATGCGATCGTCAAAGGCAAAGCTATTCCGCGCCCCGGTACGCCGGAATCTTTCAAGGTGCTGATGCGGGAGTTGCAGTCTTTGTGCTTGGATATTGCTGTGCACAAGGTGAATACGTCCGACGAGGGCAGCGAACACGTTGAGGTGGATTTGATGGCGGATGCTGGGGGCAAGCGATCGCCCTCCCGGCCTACTTACGAATCGCTTTCTCGTGACGAACTTGACGAGGATTAGGCATTAAAGATTAAAGATTAAAGATTTTTTGACCGGATTCAATTCTTTAATCTTTAATCGACAATCTCAAATTAAAATGCCTCAGCAGTGGTACGAACACTGGTGAGGCGAATCAACGCTCTTAAGAGGAGAGACGCTGACATGACTATTGTAACAGTTGTCCCAGGAATAGAAGGAAAATTTGACCGGGCGACAGGCTGTATTAACTGGCAAGGGAGCAAGCTGAAAAATGGTTACGGGCGCAAGTGGATCGAGGGCAAAACGGTATTAGTCCACCGATTAGTGCTCGCATCAAAAATACCAGGATTTCTAGATTCCGGTTATTTTGCGTGCCACATCTGCGACAATCCAAGCTGCATCAACCCAGCACATCTCGTAGCTGGAACTGCGGCTGAGAATACGCAGCAGATGATGGGGCGCGAGCGCAAAACTCCCAGACGCAAAAGTATTCCGGGTATTGGCCAACTCTCGATCGAACAACTGCAGGAAATTCAGCGTAAATATTTAGCTGGAACCATCAAAAGCCACCTAATAAAAGAGTATGGCGTACAGTATGACACTATTACTAAGATACTTCAGGCAAAAATTCCCCATAACTTCACTACAGTTCCCCCCGGTTTTGTAGGAGAAATTCAAGACAGCGGCTGCATAATTTTTCAAGGTGCAAAGGATGGTCAAGGTGGTTATGGCAGGTACTTTAAAAATGGGAAATCCCAATCAGTTACTCGTGCTGTTTTAGCAGAGAAATTAGGATGTGAAGTTCCGACTTCGATGGATGCTTGTCATACCTGCGATAATCCCAGTTGTATTAATCCAGAACATCTTTGGGGTGGAACTCGCACTCAAAATTTATTAGATGCTTCTAAGAAAGGACGCACTCAAGGCAAAAGTCATCCCCTTTCCAATGCCAAATTAGACTGGGAAAAGGTGCGAGAAATTAGGCAAAAACTAGCAGCAGGTGAGAGAGTGAAGGATGTAGCTCAGGAATACAGTGTTGGTCGCAAAACCATACACGATATTAAGTATCACGTCACTTGGAAGGAAGCAGGCGAAGAGGTTCCAGTTCCTCGCATGGGTGGGTATCTCGATCGCAAATTGACTTTAGAGCAAGCTCTTGAGGTACGAAAAAGAATTAGAGGTAGAAAATCAATCTCTAAAATCGCTGATGACTTTGGAGTCTCGTCAAGTGTCATCTCGGATATTAAAAACCACGTCACATATAGAGGAGTATAACATTGATTTAAGCCGTGAAACAAGCAACCAAAAAAAATAAACAACCACAAATAATCGACTGTAAATTATTAATTGGAGTCAAGAATGGCTAAAATAGAACAACGCTTTGATTACGTCAAGATTGGGTTAGCTTCACCAGAAAGAATTCGACAGTGGGGAGAGAGAACTTTACCCAACGGTCAGATTACTGGAGAGGTGACAAAACCGGAGACCATAAATTATCGCACGTTAAAACCTGAAATGGATGGCTTGTTTTGCGAGCGCATTTTTGGGCCTGCAAAAGATTGGGAATGTCATTGTGGCAAGTACAAACGAGTTCGCCATAGAGGCATTGTTTGCGAGAGATGCGGTGTTGAAGTCACTGAATCTCGCGTCCGCCGTCACCGGATGGGATTTATCAAATTAGCAGCTCCAGTAGCTCACGTTTGGTATCTCAAAGGCATCCCGAGTTACATGGCAATTCTGTTAGATATGCCGCTCCGAGATGTCGAACAAATAGTTTATTTCAATGCCTATGTTGTTCTCAACCCCGGTAATGCCGAAAAACTGCAATACAAGCAATTGCTAACCGAAGATGCTTGGCTGGAAATAGAAGACGAACTTTACAGCGAAGATTCCACGCTGACGGGCGTAGAAGTGGGGATTGGTGCTGAAGCTTTGCAAGTTTTGCTGCAAAACATTCCGCTAGAAAGCGAAGCGGAAAAGTTGCGGGAAGATATTGCTAATGCTAAAGGTCAAAAACGGGCGAAGTTAATTAAACGTTTGCGGGTAATTGACAACTTCATCGCTACGGGATCTCAACCCGATTGGATGGTGCTCAATGTGATTCCGGTGATTCCCCCCGACTTGCGGCCGATGGTACAGCTAGACGGCGGGCGTTTTGCAACGAGCGACCTCAACGACCTCTACCGGAGAGTCATCAACCGCAACAACCGCTTGGCGAGACTCCAAGAAATTCTGGCACCGGAGATTATCATCCGCAACGAAAAGCGGATGCTGCAAGAAGCTGTGGATGCGCTGATTGACAACGGTCGCCGGGGCCGGACAGTGGTGGGGGCAAACAACCGCCCGCTGAAGTCGCTGTCGGACATCATTGAAGGGAAACAAGGTCGCTTCCGGCAAAACTTGCTGGGGAAACGGGTTGACTACTCCGGGCGTTCGGTGATTGTGGTGGGGCCGAAACTGAAAATTCATCAGTGCGGTTTGCCGAGGGAAATGGCGATCGAGCTTTTCCAGCCTTTCGTCATCCACCGCTTGATCCGCCAAGGATTGGTCAACAACATCAAAGCTGCCAAAAAACTGATCCAGCGCAACGATCCCAGTGTTTGGGACGTGCTTCAGGAGGTGATTGAAGGACACCCGGTAATGCTAAACCGGGCGCCGACCCTCCACCGTTTGGGGATTCAAGCCTTTGAGCCGATTTTGGTGGACGGGAGGGCAATTCAGCTTCACCCGCTAGTCTGTCCGGCTTTTAACGCTGACTTTGACGGCGACCAAATGGCAGTGCACGTGCCTTTGTCTCTGGAATCTCAGGCGGAAGCGCGCTTGCTGATGCTGGCTTCTAACAACATTATGTCGCCGGCAACCGGAAGACCGATCGTTACTCCTTCTCAAGATATGGTGCTCGGTTGCTATTACTTGACAGCCGAAAATCCTGACGCTCAAAAAGGAGCCGGTCACTATTTCTCCAACCTTACCGACGCGGTTGTAGCTTACGAACAAGGAATCGTTGACTTGCACTCTTATGTGTGGGTGAGGTTTCAAGGCGCCATAGAAAACGCAGAACCCGAGGGAGAACCGCTGAAGGTGGAACGCTCTACCGACGGTATAGTGACGAAAGAATACAAGTTCCGCCGGGTTCGGGAAGACGGAGAGGGCAAGGTGATCAATCAATTCATTCGCACTACTCCGGGCAGGATTATCTATCACCAAACGATCGAATCGGTAATTAACAATTAGAAATTGGGAATGGGTAAGAGGTAATGGGTAACAGGTAATGGGTAACAGGTAATGGGTAATAAATCGCTAATAATTGCTACCAAATAATAGCGATTGAAGACGGAAAAATTACCCATTACTACTTACCAATACTTCGGCTACGCGGTTCCCGATCGAAGTCGAAGGGGAGTAAAACTTACTCATTACCAATTAAGTAGGTAGGTGCAAGTAAAGTTTATTGTGGGAAGGGCAGGTGAGTGCATTTATCTCCTAGCTTAGCTCTATTCCTTATACGCTAAACCCACCCCTACAAAATGCTTGTTGTTTTTTCCCGCCACTCTACTTATCAATTACCAATTACCACTTACCAATTACCAATACTTCGGCTACGCGGTTCCTCCATCCTTCGGATTCGCTCAGGGGAACCGAAGTCGAAGGCCAGTAAAAGTTACCAATTACCAATTACCAATTACCACTACTCAGAAAAATGACAGAAAATAAGGAAATTGTTTTTCGCAATCGAGTTGTTGACAAAGGTCAGCTCAAAAAATTAATCTCTTGGTCTTTCATGCACTACGGAACGGCCCGTACAGCGCAAATGGCCGATAAACTCAAAGACTTGGGTTTCCGCTTTGCGACACGAGCGGGAGTTTCGATTAGCGTAGACGATTTGCAAGTGCCCCCGTCAAAACGATCGCTCCTCGATGCCGCCGAAGAAGAAATCCGCATCACCGAACAAAAATACACCAGAGGCGAAATCACCGAAGTCGAACGCTTCCAAAAAGTAATCGATACCTGGAACAGCACCTCAGAAGACCTCAAAGACGAAGTAGTCAAAAACTTCCGAGCCACAGACCCCCTAAACTCGGTCTACATGATGGCATTCTCCGGGGCGCGGGGAAACATTTCTCAAGTGCGGCAGCTAGTCGGAATGCGCGGATTGATGGCTGACCCGCAAGGCGAAATCATCGACTTGCCAATTAAAACCAACTTCCGCGAAGGACTCACCGTCACCGAATACATCATCTCTTCCTACGGCGCGCGCAAAGGCTTGGTAGATACAGCTTTGCGGACGGCAGACTCTGGCTATTTGACTCGCCGTTTGGTGGATGTGTCCCAAGACGTAATTGTGCGGGAAGTGGACTGCGGCACTCAGCGGGGAATTCGAGTACGGCCGATGACGGACGGAGCAACAGTGCTGATTCCCCTCAAGGACAGGCTGCTAGGGCGGGTGTTCGCCAAAGATGTGGTACACCCCAAAACCGGGGAAATCGTGTCTTACGGCAGCGAAAAAGCCGTCCGAAATCAGCCAATTACCGAGGAGTTGGCGACGGAAATTGGTAATTCTGGGGTGGCAGAGGTGTATTTACGATCGCCCCTGACTTGTGAATCTACCCGATCGGTTTGTCAGCACTGCTATGGCTGGAGTCTCGCCCACTTGAAAATGGTGGACATGGGAGAAGCGATCGGGATTATTGCAGCTCAGTCGATCGGGGAACCGGGAACCCAGCTCACCATGCGTACCTTCCACACCGGCGGCGTATTCACTGGAGAAGTCGCCAAACAAGAACGCGCACCCTTCCCCGGCGTAGTCAAATTCAAGAACTTGCGTACTCGCTCGTTCCGCACCAGACACGGCGAAGAAGCACTGGTGGCAGAAAACAACGGCAAACTTGTATTTGAGGGCGACGGATTTGAAGAAGGGAAATCCGGCGCCAAAAATCAAAAACTGAAAATCGAATTGGCGATCGTCCAGGGTTCTACTCTGATGGTCAAAGACGGACAGCGCGCCATTCCCGGTCAAGTTTTGGCGGAAGTGCCGATCGTCGGTCGCGCCGCCCGCAAAACCACTGAAAAAGTGACTACAGACGTGGCTTCCGACTTAGCCGGAGAAGCCAAATTTGCTGATTTGGTGCCTGAAGAAAAAACCGACCGCCAAGGGAACACAACCCGCACAGCCAGCAAAGGCGGACTGATTTGGATTCTTTCAGGAGAGGTCTACAACTTGCCCCCTGGTGCCGAACCTGCAGTGAAAAATGGCGATCGCATTCCGGCCGAAAGCGTAATTGCCGAAACCAAACTCATCTCTGAACACGGTGGCGTAGTCCGCATCGCTGACCCCAGAGAAATTGAAATTATCACCGCCCAAGTCCTGCTCGACCAAGCAGTCGTGCGGGCAGAAAGCGCAGGCGGCCGCGACCACTACACCATCGAAACATCTTCTAAGCAGCGGTTTTCTCTGAAGACGGCTCCCGGGAGCAAAGTCATCAACGGGGAAGTCGTCGCCGAACTGCTCGACGACAGCTACCGCACAGCTACAGGGGGCATTGTCAAGTACGGGGGGGTGGAAGTCCACAAGCGCGGCAAAGCTAAACTGGGCTACGAAGTCGTTAAAGGCGGGACTCTGCTCTGGATACCGGAAGAGTGCCACGAGGTAAATAAAGATATTTCATTGCTGCTGGTGGAAGATGGCCAGTACGTTGAGGCCGGTACTGAGGTGGTTAAGGATATTTTCTGCCAAACCAGCGGGGCAGTGGAAATCACTCAGAAAAATGACATCCTCCGGGAAATTGTGATCAAACCGGGCACACTCCATGTAGTTGACCGCCCGCCGCTAACATTTGGGGAAGGTCAAATCGTCAACGCCGGTGAAGAAATTTTCCCAGGCTTGGTTGCCGAAGAGTTGGGCTATGCGGAGTATATCGAAACTCCCGAGGGCCCGGCTTTGCTGCTGCGGCCTGTGGTGGAGTTTCCGGTGCCGGATAAGCCACCTGTGCCTTCTCAGACGGCGCTGAATGAGTCGATCTCTTTGAAAGCGGTGCAGCGACTTCCTTATAAGGATGGGGAGCGCGTCAAATCAGTCGAGGGATTGGAACTGCTGCGGACTCAGCTTATCTTGGAAATTGGTTCGGGAGCTCCGCAACTGGCGGCGGATATCGAGCTGCTGCCGGATGAGGAGGATGCTACGGCTTTTGGGGCGGACGGTTCGGGCCCGGCTTGGGGTTCGCCTGAAGACGCTAGTGCGTCGCAAGAGTTGGCGATGGCTGTGGCTGATGGGGGCGATCGAGTTTCAAAGACTTTCCGCTTGCAGTTAGTGATTTTGGAATCGCTGGTGATTCGGCGGGATGTGTCTGCAGATCCGACTCAGGGCAGCACTCACACGCGGCTGTTGGTCGAAGATGGGCAGTCGATCGCGCCCGGGGCAGTAGTCGCCCGCACCGAGATTCTCTGCAAAGAAGCGGGCATCGTTCGGGGCATCCGTGAGGGGCATGGCGAACCAGTGCGCCGACTGTTGGTGATGCGAGATGCGGATTCTATTTCGATCTCTGTGGCGGGTACGCCGGATGTGAGTCCGGGTCAACTGCTGGTGGCTGGTACCGAAATAGCTCCGGGGGTTGTTCTCGAAGAGTCCGGTCAAGTTGTGAAGGTTGTACCTGCGTCCGAGACAGAATCGGCGAAACTCTTGCTCAGGGTGGCTCGTCCTTACCGGGTTTCGGCCGGTGCTGTGCTGCACGTAGACGACGGCGACTTGGTGCAGCGGGGTGACAATTTGGTGATTCTGGTGTTTGAGCGGGCAAAGACTGGGGATATCATTCAGGGTTTGCCACGGATTGAGGAACTTCTTGAAGGGCGGAAGCCGAAGGAAGCTTGTATTTTAGCCAAGCGGCCGGGGACGGCTCGCGTGGTTACGGATGACGATGTTGTGGAACTTGCGGTGATTGAGGATGATGGCCGGATTGAGGAGTATCCTTTGTTGCCTGGTCAAAACCCGATCGTTTCCGACGGACAGCGCGTAGGCGTCGCCGAAGCTTTGACCGATGGGCCCGCCAATCCTCACGAAATTCTGGAGGTGTTCTTCCACGTGCTCAAGGAGCGGCAGTCTACTTTTGAGGCTGCTTTGGAGAGTTTCCAACAGGTGCAGACGTTTTTGGTGAATGAGGTGCAGTCGGTTTATCAGTCTCAGGGCGTGGATATTTCTGATAAGCACATCGAGGTCATCGTCCGCCAGATGACCAACAAAGTCAGGATGGAAGATGGTGGCGATACTACTATGCTCCCGGGCGAGTTGGTAGAATTGCGGCAGGTTGAGCAGGTTAATGAGGCGATGTCAATTACTGGTGGAGCGCCGGCGGATTATACTCCGGTGTTGCTGGGGATTACTAAGGCTTCGCTGAATACTGATAGCTTTATTTCCGCTGCTTCGTTCCAGGAGACTACGCGGGTGTTGACTGAGGCTGCGATCGAAGGTAAGTCTGACTGGCTGCGGGGGCTGAAGGAAAATGTGATTATCGGCCGCCTGATTCCTGCGGGTACTGGGTTCAATGCCTATGAGGATGCTGGGGTCCAGGATGCGGGTTTTGATGGTGCTGTGTTTGATGACGACATCCACGATTTACAGGAGGATGTGGTACTTGATGACCGTACGGCGCGTCGTGCTTATACTATCGAGAGCGGTTTTGAGATCGGGCGCGGGTCTGATCTTGAGCCTGATGAGGATTTTGAGGAAGTTGAGGTTGATGAGGACGAGTTTGTCGCTGAGACTGATGATGATGCCTTGGGACCTGATGTTGACGATGATGATGATATCGGTTTTGACTTCGATGAGGACGAAGACTAATCATAGTTTTGAGCTTGCATGAATGAGTGAACAGCGTTGTGTTCGCTGAGGATAAGTTGGTTCCTCGCCACAACGCACACTCCGATTTCATGAGTTAAAAAAGCTCAAATTTTTTCTCACAAATTCCAAGTCCGAACTCATAGCATTGTGCTATGGGACATCGAAAGGAAGAAGGAAGAAGGAAGATTTAGAGTTCAAGAAAACCTTGTAATTCTAGAGTTTTAATTGTTTGTTGGTTTACACAAACAATTCTTTCTTCCTGCTTCCTTTTTCCTTCTTCCTTCTTATTCCTTCTGCATATATGGTTCACTCAATCAGGCAACAAAGCCTTGATTTGATTAACAAACTCTTGATGGTCTACCACAGGTTTAGAGATGTAACCGTCGGCACCGCTTTGATCTAGAAATGTTTCTTTATCACCAGCCATCGCGTGAGCAGTCACCAAAATAATCGGCAGCGAGGCCGTTTGCGGGTCAGCTTTAAGCAGTTGGGTAATCTTAATGCCGTCAACAGATTTGCCCTGGTACACGCTGCGCGAAAGAGACACATCCATTAAAATCAAATCAGCTTCGCCGTTGGCAGCAATCTGCATCACCTCTTCAACATTTTCCGTGTGCTTCACGGCTAAGCCCCCCCGCTTAGTCAGAATTTTGGAAAAAACCCGAGCATTAACCAAATCGTCCTCTACAATCAGAACGGTTTTCATAAATAAATATGGGAAGTATAGAAACTTTGTGACTTTAGTCCAAAGAGGAACACGACACGGGGACTACATTCCCCGTCAAAAATGCAGAGTTTTTAGCGCCATCAGCCGGGAACCCTGCAAAACCCGTATGTATATCCTTGAGCCACTAGCTGTGAGACGGTGTACAGATGCCTAGAAGCATCCAGTACCATCATTTAGACTACTACACACAGACAGTTTAGTTCTTTTTTATAACTCGACCTGACACTGCTGAGAGTCTCAAGATTCTCAGGTAGCAGGTTTCTAGTACAATCCAGGACGCATGGACGACGCCTCGCAACCGGGTTTTCGATCGTTTCGGCGGGCTATAACGAACTATTGCTATGAAAAAACCCGGTTTCTGACTACCCGTGCGTCCTGGACTATAGTATCCTCTCTTTCGGTCAAGCCTCCGGCTTCTACCATTTTAGATTTTAGATTTTAGATTTTAGATTTTAGATTTTAGATGGGAACTGATTGACTGGATATGGGTTTGGATCGCGGATCTAGAGTTGCATTATTTTTTAAACTGGTATTAGATTCGGGAATGTGTGATAATTATTTTCCTTCTTCCTCATTAGAATCAAGCCATGTTTATTCACATACTCCCGTCGCCACAGCATTCGGAGTAGCGAATCTAGCGGAGCTTGTTGGAGATTCCTAATTCTCAGTTTTAACCCCTCAAAACGGCTTAAAATATCGACGCTTCCGTTCATCAAGGGGATGTCAGACTAGGAGATATCGCCAGGAGAGCTTTTGACTGATGAATTCATCAATATCGGCATTTTTGACACTCTCAGCGAGTCACGGCCGCGCTCTATGGTTGAATAAGCCCAAAACTTGGACTTCACTCATAGTCAAGTCGTTTCTACAGGATCAGAACAAGTACCAGTACCAGAGGTATTCCACTTCCGCTTACTTTTCTTTTTTAATACTTTCGGAGTCCATCACCCTTGCCAAAATACGGTAAGCTCGATCTTCTACCATTGCTGCTCGATCCAGGCTACGGCTGTACCGAGACGAGCTCAATCTGAGGTTTCTCCTGAATAAAATATTTCTTCGTGTAGATGGTTATTCCTAATTGCAATTAAATTCTATCATAGATTGACGGGGACTCAAGTTCCTCGTGATGCTTTCCTAGGAAGAGCTACAGCCTCACTACGTTCTGAGTTTCTGGCATTCCGTGTTCTCCTGTGAATCAACCTTCTCACAGCAGAAGGTAAATAGACAGGTAGGCGCAAATGAAGGCAACATAGAGGTTAGGGTAAGAGTGGAGAGTAACAGGCAAGTGTTGCCCGTCTTCGGGACTCTGATTCTGCTTTCACAAGTTAAGGTTATTTTTATTCTTCAACTGGGCGGTTGGATCGAACTTTCGGTTCGCCTGCGGCAAAGGCTTTTAAATCGAGACAGGGAACCTCGGCATTATTGACAGAGGCTGTTTTCACTCAGGAATTAACGGACACAAGGACTCATGGCTAAACAACTCAACCTACTTTCCGGGCAAGTAATTTCTACGCCTCTGCACGCCGAGATGCAGCAATCGTACCTCGAATATGCCATGAGTGTGATCGTCGGGCGAGCTTTGCCTGATGTCCGCGACGGTTTAAAACCAGTTCACCGTCGAATTTTATATGCGATGCACGAACTCGGCCTGACGCCAGACCGACCTTACCGTAAGTGCGCCCGGGTAGTTGGAGATGTTTTGGGAAAATATCACCCCCACGGCGACCAATCGGTTTACGACGCTCTGGTACGCATGGTTCAGGAGTTTTCTAGCCGCTATCCTTTACTGGCGGGTCACGGCAATTTCGGTTCGGTGGACAATGATCCGGCGGCTGCTATGCGCTATACGGAAACGAGGCTAGCGCCGATCGCCCACGAAGCTATGCTAACCCAAGTCGGCGAGGCAACTGTTGATTTTACTGGTAACTTTGACAGTTCGCAGCAGGAACCGACGGCGCTGCCTGCTCAGTTGCCGTTTCTGTTACTCAACGGCTGTGCTGGCATTGCTGTGGGGATGGCAACTAATATCCCGCCGCACAATTTGGGGGAGGTGGTAGACGGTTTAATTGCTTTGATTGAAAACCCGGAACTATCGGACGAGAAGTTGATAGAACTGATTCCGGGCCCGGATTTTCCAACCGGAGGGGAAATCGTCGCTACAGAGGGCATTGTTGACGCCTACACTAAGGGTCGAGGCAGCATTGCGGTCAGGGGTGTGGCCGGGGTGGAAGAAGTGCCAGGTAATCGCAAGGTGCGTACTAAAACGGCGATCGTGGTGACGGAGTTTCCGTTTCAGGTAAATAAGGCGGCTTGGATTGAAAAGGTGGCGGAGTTGGTCAATGCTGGCCGCCTCGACGGTATTTCTGATTTGCGTGACGAGAGCGATCGCGAAGGCATTCGAGTGGTGATTGAACTCAAGCGGGAATTTTCCCCAGAAGGGGTTCTGGCTCGCCTTTACCAACAAACTGACCTGCAAACAAATTTTGGGGCGATTTTGCTGGCAATTGTCAACGGTCAACCGCGACAGTTAACGCTCAGACAATTGTTGCAGGAATTTCTGGATTTCCGGGAAGTGACTCTTACCCGCGGCTACAATTACGAGTTGCAGGCTGCGGAACGCCGCTGTCATATTGTCCAAGGCTTAATGTTGGCTTTGACAAATCTCGATACAGCGATCGACATTCTCAGAAATTCTCCTGACGGCTCTACTGCTAAGCAAACTTTGCAAGTTCGCCTCAATTTGAGCGAAAGTCAAGCTGATGCGATTTTAGCGATGCCTATGCGGAGGCTGACTGGTTTGGAAAGGCAAAATTTGCAGTCTGAGTTTGATGAGTTGATGGCTAATATTCAAGAATTGCAGCGGTTGTTGAGCGACAGGCGCGAACTTTTGAAGGCTTTAAAGAAGGAATTTCGCTCGCTCAAACGCAAGTACGCTGACCCCCGCCGCACTAAATTCGCCAATGGAACTGCACGCGCAGCAAACGCCGAACCACAATTTTCTGGTAAGAAAAATTCTGCTGTGAAGCAGTTGTCGCCGGCAACGATTCAGCCTAACTTATTGCCCGTTGTAGAGGCAGAGGAAACTATTGTTGAATTTTCGCACAAGCAGTACGTGCGACGCTTGCCGGCTGGGGAACGACCGCGCTCGAAAAGTCGCGAAAAATCGGTTTCAGCTTTAGAAAAAAATGAAGATTTTATTGTGACGGCAAATCTGACGAAAACCGATCGCACTTTGGTCGTCTTAACTCCTAACGGCAAAGCTTACCCGCTGAAAGTGGCCGATATTCCTAGTAGTAGCGCCAAAGACCGGGGAACGCCGATCGTTAGTTTGTTGTCGCCGAGTGCTACTAAAGAAAGTGCCGGTCGCGCTTTGTCGGAAATCACAGTGGCACACTTTATTTTGCCGGAAAATTCGGAAGCAGCAGATTTAGTAACTCTGACTCAGCAAGGGAAAATTAAGCGCTTGCCGATGCAGGAATTTGCTGATTTGACTAATCGTGGCGTTACAGTTGTTAAACTCAAGGAGGACGATCGGCTGCGCTGTGCGAGTCTGGCTAAAGTCGGGGAGCAAGTGGCGATCGCAACTTCAGGAGGCCGAGTCCTCCGGTTTGAGATTGATGATGAACAACTGCCGCCAATGGGCCGCGCGGCCCAGGGCTCTCAAGTAACCAGGTTGCGGAAGCAGGAAGAGTTGGTGGGTTGCATCACTCTCGACCCGAACGACAGTCTGGTGCTATTTTCCGAGTTGGGTTGGGCAAAACGAATGCCTGCAGGTTCTGTCAGACTTACTAACCGGGGCGAAATTGGCACTCAAGCTTTTCGTTTCTCAGAGCCTAAAGATGCTTTAGTTGGCTTGCTGCAGGCGGTTCCGGGTACGGATGTCAAACTTTTTACTAATTCAGGCCGTATGCTGCGATCGGCTATTGATGCTATAGCTTTTTGGGGGAAAGATGCTGCGGGCGATCGAGTTTTTGACCTCAATCCAGGTGAAAAAATTATCAAAGTTATCAGCAGTCAATAGTCATTGGGCATTGGGCATTGGGCATTGGGCATTGGGCATTGGGCATTGGGCATTGAGCATTGGGCATTGGGAATTAATCTGATTTCTGACCTCTTACTTGTGAATTCAACATCGATCCGTTAAATCATTTAAATCCCGTATACTGCTCGTTGCCGAACTTCCTCCTTCCTTGAATACCCCAATTACCAATGCCCCATGCCCCATACCCCATGCCCAATATAAAATCTAAAACCTAAAATTGTTTAATGGCGCAAGTTGTATTAGAAAATATCTACAAAAGTTTTCCGCTCCGCCAAGGAGAACAGGAAAAAGAAGGAAACACCGTCGCAGAAAGTGTCTCGCCTCTAGCCGATCGCTCTTCGTCTAACAGCGTTTTGCGGCGCATTAACTTAACGGTCGAAGACGGGGAATTCATGGTGTTGGTGGGGCCTTCTGGCTGCGGAAAAAGCACTTTGCTGCGATCGATCGCCGGTTTGGAAGTTTTGACTGCCGGCAATATTTGGGTTGGCGATCGGCTGGTTAACGATTTGCCTCCTAAAGACCGAAATATCGCTATGGTATTTCAAAATTATGCTCTCTATCCTCACTTAACAGTTTACGATAATCTCGCCTTTGGATTGCGCCGCTCGGAAAGGGAGAAAGAAGAAGGAAGAAGGAAGAGGGAAGAAGGAAGAGGGAAGAAGGAAGAAGGAAGAGGGAAGAAAGTAGAAGGGATAAGGGGGAAGATACAAGGAGAAGAAGGAAGCATCGCGAAGATAGAAAAAATTAGGAATAAGATAGAAGAAGTTATTAATGATTTAGCTTCTAATTATTTTAAAAATCCTCTAATTTACCCTTTGTTTGAAGATTTTTTAGGAGGAGCTACTCGCAAGTTGCCTCCGGGTTTGCGCTATTTGTCGGAACGGGAAAAGGCTGTAGGAAAACGAGTGCGAGAGGTAGCTGAATTATTGCAAATAGAATCTCTTTTAAATCGCTTGCCAAAACAACTTTCGGGAGGGCAAAAGCAGCGGGTAGCTTTGGGTAGGGCGATGGCTAGGAATCCTGAAGTTTTTTTGATGGACGAACCGCTATCTAATCTTGATGCGAAATTGAGGGCGGAAACTCGATCGCAAATTGTGCAGTTGCAGCGACAGTTGCGAACTACAACTATTTATGTGACTCACGACCAAACTGAGGCGATGACAATGGGCCATCGAATTGCTCTTATGAATAGAGGCCAGCTTCAGCAAGTAGCTCAACCTCTAGAGCTTTACAACAAGCCGGCTAATTTGTTTGTTGCTGAGTTTATCGGTTCTCCGCCGATGAATTTTTTGTCTGTGGAATTTAGTGCTCCACTGTTGATTTCTCACCCGCAATTTCGCTTTAGTTTACCCGATATTTGGGCAAAAAGTCTACAACAATATGACGGGCGAGGGCTAATTTTGGGAATTCGGCCGGAACATCTGAGTATTAACCCTCCGGCTACCAAAAATCTTTCGGTACAAGTGGAAATTGTAGAGGCTTTGGGACACGAAACTTATTTGGGGGTTTGTTTGACGGATGATCCGGCGGTGCGAATGCAAGTGCGGGTTCCTCCTGAGCGATCGATCCGAGTTGGCGAGGAGCTTTGGTTGGCCATCGCCCATGACAAAATTCACTTGTTCGACCCTGATACCGAGTTGGCTATTTTTCCTCGTTAGGTAAAATCATCAAGGTCGATCGACCGTTGTGACAGATATCACCAATCACAAGCTTGCATTTTTATCAAGGAATGTTATATTTATTTACATAAGCCTTACACAAGTTAACGAAAGGAGTTCGCACTATGCAAGAACAAAAACGCAACGCTTGGAACTGGGGCTTCAGCGAGGGAGCCGAAAATTGGAACGGTCGTTTGGCGATGATTGGTTTCTCTGCCGCTGTCATCATCGAATTGGTTTCTGGTGAAGGCCTGCTTCACTTTTGGGGCGTGATGTAATTTTCTAGTTAAGACTTTTGTGACACTGCAAAGCTTGGGAGTTCCGTAACGGACTCCCTAAATTTTGGCAGCAGGATTTGGGCAGCAAATAGCCACTTGCTCCGGGCAGTTAGCTGCCCAAAACTTAACAGCTATAGCTCAAACCGGGGCGGGGGGTCTCCCCCCCAAAAACAACAGTGCGAATCACTCTTTTGGGTGATGCTAGCAAATTACTCTAGCGGATATATTCTTTTAAGATGCTGTTGCGGTTGGGATGGCGCAACTTCCGCAGGGCTTTAGCCTCGATTTGGCGAATCCGCTCACGAGTGACGTTAAAGATTTGACCAATTTCCTCCAAGGTCTTCATCCGTCCATCATCTAAGCCGTAACGCAGCCGCAGTACATCCCGTTCTCGGGGGCTGAGAGTATCCAAAACGCTTTCCAAGTCTTCTCTGAGCAAGTTTTTGGAGACTTGATCTTCTGGTGTTTCCCCGTCTGATTCAATAAAATCTCCCAGACGTGAGTCTTCCTCTTTGCCGATCGGAGTTTCTAAAGAGATAGGCAACTGTGCGGACTTAGCAATGAACCGCAACTTCTCGATCGTCATCTCCATGCGGGTAGCAATTTCTTCTTCCGTAGGCTTGCGACCCATTTCCTGAGACAAGAGTTTGGTAGTTTTCTTGATCCGCGAAATGGTTTCGTAAAGGTGAACCGGCAGGCGGATAGTGCGCGATTGGTCGGCGATTGCCCGGGTGATGGCTTGACGTATCCACCAAGTTGCGTAGGTAGAAAACTTGTAGCCTTTTTCGTGATCGAATTTTTCAGCAGCCCGGATCAGACCCAAAGAGCCTTCCTGAATCAAATCTTGGAAAGACAAACCGCGATTCATGTATTTTTTGGCGATCGACACCACCAAACGCAGGTTTGATTGCACCATTTTTTCCTTTGCCCGACGGCCGACGTGGAGTCGGTGACGGAATGCAGGAAGTGCCATATCTACAGCATTTGCCCATTCGCTGTCTTTGGGTTCGCGGTTATACTCTTCGAGCAGTTGTTCTCGAACTCGCTCTAATTCCAGCAAATCTGCAATCTTGCGCGCTAGTTCAATCTCTTCGTCAGCTCGCAGCAGTCGAATCCGACCGATTTCTTGCAGGTAAAGACGAATAGAGTCTTCAGTATAATGCTTTTTCTTTGCCTGTGCCCGACGGCGGGCTTTGGCGCCTTTGCCAGATTTAGGGTCTTCCTCTGATTGAGAGTCTAAGAATTCTTCGCGATCGTCTTCTTCGTCGATAAAGAGTTCTAACTCGCTCTCAGGTAGAACGCTTTCGGCGCTCCGAAGCAACTCGATTGTTTCCATTTCCGGTGTAATTGTGGTTTCGAGTACGGTGTTAGCCTGGATCATGCCGTCTTCCTCATGCTCCTGAATTAAAGAATAAATAAGAGTGGAATAGTGTCTGTTTGTAGTTTAGACAAGTTAGCCAGTATTGACATTCCCGCAGGAAAAAATAGTGGGATTTTCGGTCTGCTAGCTGAATCTGTTACCGAAACTGCACCAGTTTTATGAGTCAAAGTTCGAGTTCGGGTTTGAAGCAGGCAGCGCATTCAATCGATCGCAGATTTTAACATGGCGACCTTAAATTGAGCTGGCGGCTTTTTCTTTCGGAGCGAGTTACCACATCATCTGCAATACCTGGCCCAGAGAAACAAACCATGAACTACGATCGAGCGCACTTCCAAAAATACTGGCTTTTTTACTCGGTACTTCGAGTTTTTACCCGTACAAGTTTTCCGGCACGGAACCCTCTAACTTTTGTATTCGAGGTGTCGAACTTTTGATTCGCCTTGCTTTACTCGGGTTGTCGGACATGACAGTTGCGCGGCAAATTTTCGCCACCTTGGATGTTGGTCTGCTGCCTCAAATGCAACAGCAGAGGGTTGAAGCACCAAACCGGGAGAATCGGATCTTGCAAAGACCTTCCCGATTGTAGCCTTTCTCACAAAAAATGGAAGTTGTTTTCCATTGTTGGTCAAGAACTAGGAAAACTCTGTCAGCTTAGCTTGACAATACTAACTTATGTCCGGCTCTGCTAAATCCTGAGAACGACCCGCAAAAACTTTGGCACGATCGAACGGCGCTGTTTTCTGCGTATATCTGGGTGAACGGCTGCGGCGTAGTTGGCCAGACAGTTAGCAGACAATTTTTGAGTTGCCCAAATTGGAACCAATACAATCCGTGTAGATACACCCATCATTACCCTGTTTCCCTGAATTGAATCATACGCAATCTGCGATTGAATAAAGCTCGTAGCTTTAGTTTTAAGTCGGCCACTCTGGATTAGAGACCGACTCTGACCCCCAATGAAGCGTTGCGGGTTGAGTAATGCAACAGGGGCTTTCATTGTTAAGTTAGCTCAAATCTCAGAAATTGGGTTTAATTTTGATGTTAAATCACATTAAGTTCTTAACGTCACATTCTTATTTAAGCAGTTCTACACGAGTTTGTCGCGTCAGTGGCCAAAACCACCCGGATAAATTCTACTGAGAGTTAACCCGCCGCGCAACTCTTGGCTGCGGATTTCTCTAATTTTTTTGGCTTTCGGTTCGCACTTGCGCGATCGCACGTACTCACAAACAACACAATTTGCCATCTCCCGGAAGTATAACTTCACGATTCCTTTAAATATATCGTGACAGTATGAAGATCCGATAAAGCCCCTCAATCAATTTTAGGTAGCATTCCCGAATTGTCTTGATAATTTTAAGCAGACGAAACAAAAGCCACAGCGGGCGTTGCTGCAACAGTCGGCCAACGATAACTCCGCTAGGGAAGAAAAATTTACCCAGTTAGCGATGTGCTTGCTATGGTTAGAGAAGGCCTAAACTCCAGGATACTTAAAGCAATCGAACGGTAGGACGTTGGTGCGATGCTCAAAATTTTGTTATTATTTACAGCGTGTCATCAGAAAGCACAGAGCCTTGCTTTATCCTCTACTCGGGTTTAAATTATGTGGCTTGACCTTTAGGGGATGAAGCTATCAAGAAAAATTTCAGATCCGTGTCTATATTGACAGCCCAACGAAGGTTTACTAGAAAGAATTCACCTTCTTGAGAGAAAGATTTAGGGCGTTGCTGAACTAAGGTATGATTTGTTCAAAGAGAAATTGGCAAAAACAATTAACTAAAAGTCAAAGCCTATGAA
>NZ_JAUBRM010000218.1:0-2094 GCF_036701905.1 Microcoleus sp. MON2_D5 | reverse complement strand
GGTTAGGATTCATGTTGGTTGAGGGCAACTGCTACGATCCTATCAATCATTGCTGGGGCATTGGGAGCAAACCTTCGCAAAAACGATTTAAGCTGTGACCACCACATTTCAATAGGATTAAAATAGGGAGAGTAGGGGGGATAAACCAATAATACTTGCAGCTACGCTTTCAATCATTGGTACAATTGAGGCGAGTTTCTGAGCTGGTAAATTATCCATCACTACTACCGCTTCTAGCCATAATTGATGGCAGAAAAACTTCTCAATAAATACGGCAAATGCTGGCTCGTCCATTGAATCATTCATTGTCATTACTGCCATAAATTTCTTCAGGCTAATTCCGCCAATAACTGTGACTTTAGAGCCTCGATAAAATAGCTTGATTCCGGCCAACGAATGTCCCTACCTGTGAACGAGCAACAGTCCTAGCCAAACGACCGTATAATCCCCGTTTCATCTAAGAATACGCTTGTTCTGGATCTCGATATTTTTGATTTTTTCCCAATACTCAACTCTTAACTTTTGGACTCTTTCTGTTCCAGTTTAGCTACTGTACTATGTTTTTTTTTACGTAAGGATTCAGGTCTAAGATAAGGGTATCAAAGAAGGCATGAAAAACTTACAATAATGGGCAGATATAGCATCACGGAAAAAAGCCATTGCGCTTTTATCTTGAAACCGACAAGTCTGAATCACTGATAACAAATCAGCAGTTTGTTCAAACCGAGACATTGACCGGGAACCCCCAGATACCTTACGCTTCGTCACGGCTAATCGTAGAGAACGTTCTGCCAAATTATTATCAGGAGGAATGTAAGGATGGTCTAAAAAGTACCACCATTGATGTGCTTTCTCACGCAAGGAGCGCAATAACAGTCCAGCAGCATAGCCAACATGACCTTGCCAAGTATTTAACAATTCTGCCAACCTGGTCTTAAAGTCCCTCGCCCAAGTCTGATAATCAAGCTCTTCAGGGTGTTCGCGCCATTTTCGATGTTGTCGAAATGCCTCATCAATTAATTCCAAGAACGCAGAGGCGACGACTGTATTGTTACCGTAATTAAGAAGCAGAACTTTCTTAAAATGTCGCCGTAGATGGGCTAAACATTTTTGCTGCGCTCCCACCACAATACCGTTATATACGCTAAAATCATCGGAACTCAACACACCAGCAAACTCGTTCCCCAGCATCATCTCTAATTCGGCTCTACTCCGAGTATCCGCAGCATGAAACAGGCAAAAATCTTGACCCGTAGCCGTCCATAACCATTCTTTGACTCCCTTGACACACCAAGGGGTTTCATCGACATGGACGTGGGCTTGTAATGATGCCCATTTCCATAAATCGGCAACGGCGGGTTTTATAGCATCGGCTACCCGCGCATTTGTGGCTTGTAATGTCCCTATCCCTATTTCGATTCCACCTAGTTCGCGCAGGAACTCTTGTTGCTTTTGGTAAGATATGTGCCCATAATTACCTAGCCATACCAATAATGCTTGTAGGTCGATACTCAAATCTTGTCCTGGCACTATACCCGGTGAGGCTGGTCCAATCACCATTGCTCCACATTCGAGACATTGACATTTGGCTCGTTGATATTCGACTACTTCAATTGGTCTGGCTACTAAACACGCTACCTGCTGCTTGCTGCAACCAATCATCTCACTTAATTCTCTGCTGCCACAATGTTCACAAGTGTCAGGAGTGCTGATTTGATATCTATCCACTCGCCCAAACCCTTTTCGGGTTTTGCCGATATGTCCAGGCTGTCCTCCTGGTTTACGCTTTGGCTCGGACTCTGACTCTTTTGAGTTATCAAAAGCGGCTGTCTCTGATTTCTGTATCAGATCGCTCGATGGTGGTTTCGATGATGTTTTGCTATTACTAGGCTGTCTCTCTTTGAGCTTTTCGAGCTCTTGTTGTAATTTTTCAATCAGCTTCTGTTGGGTTAGCACAATGTTGACCAGTTCCTCGCGGCTCAACTGGTCAACTATTTCCATTTTTAGTGCTAATAACTCTGATTTTTCGCTCATCTGACTACATTACCATATTTCTCGGCTCTCACTCTCACTATTTTTTACCTGAATCCTTAC
>NZ_JAUBRM010000059.1:0-47624 GCF_036701905.1 Microcoleus sp. MON2_D5 | reverse complement strand
CGATCGCGTTTGAGCCAGTCGTCGAGTACATCAAAGATGCCTCTTTCGGTCTGGGCGCGTCCGACTGCGATTGTCATAAAAAAAACTGGGTAAGTGGGAAACGAGCGTGTCTTCCGACCTGAGAGGAAAACAACGCGGCGATTTCAATCGCCTTGAATCTTTCCCCTTTCGGGGTTGGAGGGGTATGGTTGCCCCTCCGATGAGGTATGGTTGCCTCAGTCTCCCTTGCGGGGTAATGTTCGCCTCGACCTGGTTATAAAGGCTTGTTAGACCTGCGACACTGTTTCAGTGACTTTAAAACTGTTTAATCGCAGGTGACAGAGCGGAAAACTGGCGTCGCATTCGCCGGTGTCGTGACCTAAATAACGTCTCCTCTTGCGAGGGGTCTGGTCAGAACAGCTTGCAATTTCTTACAAGCTCAGTGGCCTTAGCCCTTAGTTCCTGACTGCGGTAAAATCCTTTTGCTTGTTAAAAAACTAAGGTTTCTAATTAAACTTAACATAAGTATATATTAGAAGTTCAGAATTTTTCAACATAATTAGCAGGAGTTGATACACAATGCCGATCGGTAGATGACGCGATCGCGTCAGCGAAGCGTGACGCTCGGTGGACTAATTGAATTAAGATTTGGCTTTAAGGCTGTTTAATTTTATGACTGCAAAAACAACGACCTCGATCGATCCTCTCCTGCGCTACCCGGTTTTGGGCTCCCGCCGCTTCAGCAATTACTGGTGGGCGACGGTGGTCAGCATTGGAGGGACTGGTTTCCTGCTGTCGGGCATTTCCAGCTACTTGCACGTTAACCTGCTGCCTTTTGCTGACCCGACTCACCTTGTTTTCATCCCCCAAGGCATTGCGATGGGTTTCTACGGTGTCTGTGGCGTGCTGTTGGCGCTATACCTGTGGCTGACTATTCTCTGGGATGTGGGTGGCGGTTACAGCGAGTTTGATCGACAAACTGGCAAGATTCGGATCTTTCGCTGGGGTTTTCCCGGCAAAAACCGCAAGCTTGATTTTACTTGCAAGACATCGGACGTGCAATCTGTGCGGGTAGACATTAAAGAAGGTCTCAGTCCCCGCCGCAGTATTTATCTTAAGCTCAAAGACCGCCGTCAGTTTCCCCTGACTAGAGTCGGACAGCCGATTGCTTTGTCGGAAGTGGAAAATCAAGCGGCTGAATTGGCTCGATTTTTGCAAGTTCCCCTAGAAGGACTTTAGGGATTTGCGATTTTAGATTTTAGATTGGTAATGTCTCGTAGGGTGCGCCGGGCCGCGCACCTTACCTACCTGGTAAGTGAAAAAGATCGATCTGCGAGTAAGCCCGTTACCAATTTTTGAATCTATCAATTAACAATACTTCGGATAGTTTTTGATGGCCAACCGTAGAATAAGGGTTTCAAGGCTCCAATGCCTGTTCGCTACCAAAGCAAAATCGCGGGTTTCAGACTAGGAACTAAAAACAGTTCGGACTATTGAATTAAAATCTTTAGTTGCAAAGTCCGTAATTGACTCAAAGTGAAAATACAAATGCAAATGCAAATCAAAATTCAGCGGTGGTTGTTCTCACTTTTAATAATTGGCGCGTTGTTTGTCGGAGGATGCGGTAGTTCCCCTGTGGCAGACTCGACTGCGACATCGAATCCGGCGTCGGGTGAAAATATTTCTTTGTCTCCGTCTCCTTCTCCTGCTGCTGCTGCGGCGAGTTCACAATTGAGCAATTTGCCACGATTGCAAGGAAAAGCAACGGTGGTGATGACGGTTAAAGGTGCTCCAATTACGATCGAACTCGACGGCACAAATGCGCCAATTACTGCAGGCAATTTTGTCGATTTGGTTCAGAAAGGAGTCTACGACGGGCTGGTATTTCACCGAGTCGTGCGGGAACCTCAGCCTTTTGTAGTTCAGGGCGGCGACCCTCAGGGTAAAGACCCTAAATTCCCTACAGCGCGACTGGGAACTGGGGGTTTTATTGACCCAAAAACTACTACCGAACGCAGGATTCCTCTGGAAATTAAAGCTAAAGGTGCTGCCAATCCGACTTACAGCCAAACGCTAGAAGAAGCTGGGGTTAAGGAGAAACCCGTGTTGGTGCACAGTCGCGGGGCTGTTGCTATGGCTCGATCGCAGAGTCCTGATTCGGCTTCTTCTCAGTTTTACTTTACTTTGACCGATGTACCGTTTTTGGACGGCAGCTATGCGGTTTTTGGGTACGTGAAACAAGGCATGGATGTGATTGATAAGATTGAAGCGGGCGATCGCATTGAGAAGGCTACTGTTACTCAAGGTTTGGAAAATTTTAAGCCTGTTCAGTAGTCAGTAGTCAGTCGTCACTCGTCATATCAATTCCGGTTGCACGATCGAAATGATTGTTGACTGTTGACGGTTGACTCGATTTTATTATTCCGATGCAACCGGGAACGATATCAGTCGTTGGTCGTTGGTTAGTAGTTAATAATTAGTTCCAATC
Organism: Microcoleus sp. MON2_D5; assembly: GCF_036701905.1. Taxonomy (NCBI): domain Bacteria; kingdom Bacillati; phylum Cyanobacteriota; class Cyanophyceae; order Oscillatoriales; family Microcoleaceae; genus Microcoleus; species Microcoleus sp. MON2_D5. The sequence continues at coordinate 45,157 of NZ_JAUBRM010000059.1, read as the reverse complement.
ATAAATAACTAATGACTAACGACTAATGACTAATGACTAAAAATTTGGGATTCTGAGGGCAGATGTGGATGTTGTTGTTACGGGAATTGGCCTGGTTTCTGCTTTAGGCACTCTGGATGGTAGCTGGAAAAGATTGTTGTCTGGGGAATCAGGAATTCGGCAACATCAACCTTTTATAGAACTTGAACGGCGACCTTTGGCTTTAATTGGCACAAAACCTGTCGATTTAATAACTTTAATTCGGCAGGTTTTAACAGATGCTGTGCAAGATGCTAATTTGACTTTGCCTTTGCCCGATTGCGGAATTGTGATCGGTTCTAGCCGAGGCTTCCAGGCAAATTTGGAACTGTTGGCAAGCGAAGGAAGAGGGAAGAAGGAAGAGGGAAGAAGGAAGAGGGAAGAAGGAAGAGGGAAGAAGGAAGAGGGAAGAGGGAAGAAGGAAGAGGATAGAGAATTCTCAATTACCGATTCGCAATGCCCAATGCCCCATGCCCAATGCCCAATGCCCAATTCTCAATTTGTGAATTTTTTGCCTCACATGGGGGCGATCGCAGCGGCGAGGACAATTGGTTCGACGGGGCCGGTACTGGCGCCGATGGCTGCTTGTGCGACGGGTATTTGGTCGATCGCCCGCGCTGTTGATTTAATCCGCACCGGTGAGTGTCAGCGGGCGATCGCAGGTGCTGTCGAAGCGCCTATCACACCGCTGACTCTGGCTGGATTTAGCCGGATGGGTGCTTTGGCAAATAATGGATGCTATCCCTTTGATGAAAATCGGGAAGGCTTTGTTCTCGGTGAAGGCGGCGCTTTATTTGTATTAGAATCTGCCGAGTTGGCAAGGCGTCGTGGTGCTAAAATTTACGGGCAAATTTCCAGTTTTGGCTTGACAAATGATGCTTGCCATGCTAATACGCCGGAGCTGGGGGGGCAAAGTGCGATCGCGGCGGTAAATCAATGTTTGAAACGCAGCAATTTAGCGACGATTGATATAGATTTTATTCATGCTCACGGTACTGCAACTAAGTTAAATGACCGACACGAAGCACTGTTAATTGAGAAGTTATTTCACCCAGGAGTTGCTGTTAGTTCGACTAAGGGGGCTACGGGTCATACTTTGGGAGCTTCAGGAGCTTTGGGCGCGGCTTTTTGTTTGATGAGCATTAAATATCAGATGTTGCCGCCTTGCGTTGGAATGACAAAACCGGGGTTTGAATTAGATTTTGTTCGCTGTGCGCGATCGGCTATTGTCAGAAATGCGGTTTGTTTAAGTTTTGGCTTTGGCGGGCAGAATGCTGCGATCGTTTTATCGGGCGAGCGTTAATTTTTGTAAACTCGGTCGATCGACATTTAAATTACACGATCTCTCTACAGTTAAAATCTTCTGAGGTGGCCGGAGAACCCCCCGCACATCCAATTTAAATCTCAAAAATAGTACAATACTTATGTATTTTAGTCAATTAACTGAGGATTTTGGTGAGATTGCTGGTGCTGCTATGCTAGTCTGGCTCTGCATCCCGACGCTGATGCTTGTGTCAAAGCCTAGGAGGCTCGAAAAGAGACGCAGATTAAAGCAGTATTGTATTTTATTAACGCACTGATGGCGATCGGCGAAAATAGAAAAAAGAAACTGTTTAAATTAAGCCTCAGGTATTTTCACATGGATCTGGCCTCTCATCGATTTATGTCTTATTTTGAACCCGAGCAAGCTGCTCACCTTTACCAAATAGCTGTTTTGGAGAGTTTTGCTCAGGAAACGCTGGTTTTTGAAGAAGGAGAAACAGCGGATTTTTTATATCTAGTTTTAGAAGGTAAAGTCGAGTTTAGCAAGCGTCTTGAAAATCATAAATATCAAACTGTTGCTGTGGCTAAGCCAGACGATTATTTTGGCGAACTCGGAGTTTTAGACGGAGAACCTCGCAGTGCTAGAGCTGTGGCAGTTGCAGGCTCGACTTTGGCCAAAATAGCCCGTGAAGAACTAATAGCAACTCTCCAGTTTGCTAAAGGCAGTTCGGTACTGCAAATGTTTAGTTTCATTACTAAAAATTTACGAGAAACCACGGATCACTATGTTAGCCAGTTGGTACACAAACAAAAAATGGTATTGGTAGGAGAAATGGTGAGTACAATTATTCACGATTTCAAAAGTCCTTTTACCGGAATCAAACTCTCCATTGAAATGCTCAAAGAAATGCACGAAGATGAGGAAACTCAGGAGTGGTGCGAACTTATTCAATTGCAGGTTCATAGAATGTTGGGGATGGCTGAAGAAGTGTTAGAATTTTCGCGCGGTAATTCTGTATTAAATAAAAAACCAGTTAATCTAATTCAGACGTTGCAGCAGTTTGAAAAGTTGAACAGAGTTTATTGTGAAGCAGCAAACGTAGATTTGATAGTACGGGTGACAGAAGTCATAGTGGAAGCGGACGAAAATAAGATTTTGCGTGTTTTACAAAATTTAGTTGGGAATGCTGTTGAGGCTTTTGGCGGAAGAGGGGGTCGGGTGGAGATTGCGGTGACACAAAGTGAGGAGTGGGCAGAAATTAGCATTTACGATAACGGCCCAGGCATTCCACTGACAATTAAGGAAAAGTTATTTGAACCGTTTGTGACTTATGGCAAGCGGACTGGTACTGGGTTGGGAACGGCAATTGTTAAGTCGATCGTTGAGGCTCACAAAGGGAAAATTACTTATGAGTCAGAGGACGGAAAAGGCACAACTTTTTATATGCGCTTGCCGAAAAGCAGGGCTTTAGCCGATCAAAATTAAGTAGGGAGGAAGATATATACTTAGGACTTTCTCACTAAGCCTCAGAGACTTGGTTGATGAATAGATATCTTGTTATAAAACAATATTTTACTAATAAACCGGGTTTAAGAGCCTAAGTCCTAATACTGTGTAGCGACTTGCAGAATCAAGTAGAATTGAATTAACGAAGCGCTAAAAATCTGATGCCAGTTACTATTCAAACCTTACCCACAGAAGTTATCAATTTAATTGCCGCCGGCGAAGTGATTGACTCGATCGCCGCTGCGGTACGAGAATTAGTTGAAAATTCTCTGGATGCTGGTGCAACTCGCATAGTTGTTTCTGTCTGGCCCGAACAGTGGCGGGTGCAAGTTGCAGATAATGGTACGGGAATGGATCTGGAAAATTTGCGACAGGCGGCTTCGCCTCACAGTACGAGCAAAATTACCACTGAAGCAGACCTTTACAAAATTGATACTTTGGGATTTCGTGGGGAAGCTTTGCACAGTTTAGCTCAGTTGGGCTGTTTGGAGGTTTTGAGCCGATCGAATGATTTGGGATTGGGGGATTTTTCGGAAAATCGAGAGTCGGCGCAAACCCCCGCCAAATCTTCCTTTAACAAAGGGAGAGTTGAAAATGCTCGATCGGGCTGGCGGGTGGTTTACAATAACGCGGGCGTTGCTGTGGAGGTAGAAACAGCGGCGATCGCTCCGGGTACGGTGGTGACTGTTGATAATTTGTTTGGCAATTGGCCTGTGCGCCGCAGTTTTTTGTCGCCGGCACAGCAAATGCGATCGATCCAATTAACCCTTCAGCAAATTGCGATTTGTCACCCGCACGTTAATTGGCAGTTGCGTCAAGGAAATACGCCTTGTTTGCACGTAACTCCTGGTAGCACAGCGGAACAACTTTTACCTCAATTCGTGCGCGGTGTGCGATCGAGCGATTTGCAGTATTTAAAGTTAGATTTGCCGGCGAGTCCTCAAAATCAGAAAGCAGCAAATTTATTGATAGAAACTCAACTTGTTGGAGCTACAGTTAAGCCTAATTACCAATTACCAGTTGCCAGTTCCCATTTCCAAATGCCCAATTCCCAGCGTTTGGAGTTAGTAATTGGTTTGCCCGATCGGTGTCACCGCAGGCGGCCGGATTGGGTGAAAGTTGGGGTAAATCGGCGAGTTGTGCGATCGCCCGAATTAGAGCAAAGTATTCTCAGCGCCTTTGCCCGTACTTGTCCGCGCGATCGCTATCCCGTGTGTTTTGTCCACCTGCAAATCTCCCCTTCGGAAATTGACTGGAACCGCCACCCGGCTAAGGTTGAAATTTATCTGCATGATCCGAGTTTTTGGCAAGCACAAATTAGCGCAGCAATTGCTCGTGCTTTGCATTTGAACGACGAAGTTTTGCCGCCTGCCCCAATTCCCGATCGAGTGGGAAAATTGCTGAAGGCATCGGAACAAAAAAGTGCTTACAGTGTCGGGATTTCGGCTAGGCAGAATGATGAAGGTGGCGCACAGGAAAAAGCTAATAAAATAGGATTGATGGAATTGAGGGCGATCGCTCAAGTCCACAATACTTACATTGTTGCCGAACATTCCAGCGGAATGTGGTTGGTGGAACAACATATCGCTCACGAGCGCGTTTTATACGAGCAATTGTGCGCGGATTGGCAGCTAAAATCTCTAGAAAAACCAGTGATTCTCAGTCAATTATCGGCGCTGCAAATTGAGAATTTATCCCGCTTGGGTTTGGAAGTAGAAAGTTTTGGCGAACAGCTATGGGCTGCCCGCGAAGTTCCTGAATTGTTAGCCGATCGAGATGACTGTGCGGATGCGCTTTTTGAACTCAGTAAAGTCGCAGATTTACAAGCGGCTCAAGTTGCGACTGCTTGCCGTAGCGCTATGCGAAACGGTACTCCTTTGAGTCTTTCCCAAATGCAAAAGTTGTTGGATGAATGGCAGCAAACTCGCAATCCGCGCACTTGTCCTCACGGCCGCCCTATCTATTTTGCTTTGGAAGAATCGACTCTGGCTCGGATTTTCCGCCGCAGTTGGGTGATTGGTAAAAGTCACGGGATTTGAAAGTTGATTTGACATCCGAGGGCGTTCACCTCAATCTGGCTCGATTTTTAAAAAATCGTGAAGCTTTATTAAAAATAGTGGCGGATTTAGATGAAAAAACTTAGAATATATTAAAATTTAAATAATGCAGTGTTTTTAATATGTTTTGGGCAACAAACCAGATGGCTGTTTCACAATAAGAAGTACCTGTTTTACAATAACAAAGGTTAATTCTACTACAAAAAATGCCTGTTTCCCAGAATAATCTTTGTTGTGGAACAGGCATCTTGCCTGTTCATGATGTTGGTACAAAAAGTAAATTAAAAATAAATCAATAATAAATATGGATTTTCCGATCGCCCGACAACTCTTTTATCGAGAAATAAACCAGCCTGATGGCTCGATCGACTTGGCGAAAGCTGCTCTTTATATGGCTTTGGAAGAATACCCAAATTTAGAGCCAGAGGAGTATCTCAACGCTCTCGACACGATCGCAGATGAAGTGCGCTCACGCCTGCCGGCACAGAATTATCCGCTGCGGATTATCCAAACTATTAACGGCTATTTATACGGGGAATTGCAGTTTGCGGGCAATGATGTTGATTATTACGACCCCCGCAATAGCTTTTTGAATGAAGTGATCGATCGGCGTACTGGCATTCCGATATCTTTATCTTTGGTTTATTTGGAGGTTGCTCAGCGCATTGATTTTCCGATGGTGGGAATTGGGATGCCGGGACATTTTTTAATTAGACCGGATTTTGAAGATGCTGGTATTTTTGTTGATGCGTTTAACGGCGGCGAGATATTATTTCCTGAAGATTGTCAAGCCAGACTTTCTCAAATTTACGGTCAACCTATGGAGTTGCAGCCGACTTTTCTCGCTCCGGTAAGTCGCCGACATTTTTTGGGGCGAATGCTGGGAAATCTGAAGGCGATTTACTTGCAACAGGGAGATGCTGTGAGGCTACTCTTGGCGATAGAACGGATTTTGCTGCTGTTTCCCGATGCGCTGGGGGAACGGCGCGATCGCGGAATTCTCTATTATCAACTGGGACGCTTAGTCGAAGCGCGCCACGATTTGGAACTATACCTGAGAAATGCTCCGAATGCTCCTGATGCTGCTAGAATTCGCCAATTGGTCGATCGGCTCGATCGGGATATGTGAACATTAAATTTGGTATCGATCGCAGACTATAAGACATATTCAAGTGACACTCAATACACTGCTGCCCGACGACCAAATTTCGCTTTTATCATTTTTGCAAAGGTATGTAAAATTATTAAAAAAATAATTATAACATATTAATTGTCAATTAACACCTATCTTTTGATAGGTTAAATTTGCTTGACTTGACTGTAAAATTATAGGTCATTTACGGAAATCCCGAGTCCACTTTCCCGACTGGTACGCGCACAGATACCTGCACGGATACCGGCACAGACGAGCGATCGAAAAAGTATTTTGAAGTAAAGAGGCACAAACTCATGAACTTTCAGTTTCAACAAGGTTATCTCAACCGAATGCAACCGCTCTCAGCCCATTTAACCAAAAGAATGTTAAAGTCTTTATCATTAGGTGTGGCTCTTTTACTGGGAACAAGTGCAGTATTCCTAAGCAGCGACAAAGCCTTTGCATTAGACAATCTTACCGTAAAATACGGTGCTGTTGACGTAACATTACCGATGAGCGACTTGCAAAGCTTTGCACAAACTGGCAAAGCATCATCTCAACTGCAAAGCGTTCTGAGTCTTGCGAAACAAACTCCCGAGTCGGTGCGCGAAATATTAACGCGAGAAGTGCCTTTAGATTCCCAATTAGTAGCGCGGCTGGCAACTACTTATTTTGGGGAAATTGTTTTCAAACAATTGGGCGAGGTTGCTTATGCGCCGACTGCTCGGCTTCAAAGCGTGCCCGCACTGCGCGATGCTTTAGTCGCAGCTTCCAAAGATGGCAAAATATCGCTGATTGAAGTGATGCAAAATTACAGCCCTGCGGCTTTAGAAGTTGACGGCAATCAAGCTATTGCTATCTACGAGCGAGTGATTAAAGACGTGCAAGATTTGCAAGCTTTGTATCAGAATTCCCCGGCTTTGCAAAATACCGCCGGTCAAGCGGTGAATTCTGCCAGACAAATGATTTGTCAGCCCAGTCCATCAGGAAGTACGAAGTAAATAACTGAAATTCCAGGGAATTGGGAATTGGGAATTGGGAATTGGTGCTTTTTTTCCTATTAGCTCTTAGTTTTCCGCTATTACCAATTACCAATACTTCGGCTACGCGAGCGAACAAGTTCCCAATTACCCCTTCTCCATTACCCCTTACCCATTTTTTGAGATAGTTGCTCGGCTACCCGCTTGAGTCGGCGGAGTTGGTCTTTCATATCTTTCTGCGTCCAAGGGGCGGCAAAGCGATTGAAACCAAATCTAATTAAACGATTGGGAATTTGAAATTCAAAGCGGTTAATCAAGAGAGTTCCTTGGATTTGGGGCTGGCATTCCCAGCGATCGCATCCTTTGAAAAATCCGTCAAACCCCCACACAATTAAACCGGGTTGTCGCTCCAACACAACACTCTCTAAAGTGGGTTGCAAAACGGGAATTTTTATGATAAATAAGCTGCGACTTCCTACAGCCGTATCCCATTCGCCCTCGGGTTCGCAGCGTAGCAGGGGATTAAGCCACTTGTGCATCAAAGTTCGATCGACTATACAGCGCTCCACCAGAGTAGCAGCAGCCTGAATTTCAATGGATTGCTCGAAAACTTGACGAATTGACATGAGAACCTGCAACAACGAGGGTATTACAAAACTTTGCTTACTTTATAGTCCTTTATTTACTTGTACCGTCAATTTTTCCAGAAATTAAAAGATTGACACACTCATAAAGACAGTGTATCATCTTGAATTAAAGTATATATACCGATTATGCAGTTAGTCGAAAGGCACGTCATTAAACCAAATCATAGGTTTTATCGAGAAGCCGATCGACTGTCTTGGCTGTGCAAAAATCTTTACAATAGCGCTAACTACATCTACCGTCAAAACTTTTTCGCCAGCCAACAAACAAACGCTCTGGCTGTTTATCACACGCTCAAAACAAGTCCTGATTACAAAGCACTGCCCGCAAAGGTAGCACAAAGCACGCTCGGCTTAGTGCTCAAAGCATGGACTAGCTATTATCTGGCGGTGCGGAACTATCAGGAAGACCCAACTAAATTTAAAGCCGCCCCGAAAATCCCTCATTATAAAGGTTCAAGAGAGCGAAAAAGAGAGGACGGGCGCTATGTAGTTGTATTTAATTGTCAAGCTGTCAGCAAAAGAGCCTTAAAAAAAGGATATGCTCGTCCCTCTGGGACTAATATTTGGTTGCCCTCAAAAGTCACCTCGATTCTGGAAATCCGGATTGTTCCCAAGGTAGGTTGTTATGTTGTCGAGGTGCTCTATGAAAAGTTAGAACAGCCTTTACAAGTTAATCAGAGAGTAGCTGCCATAGATTTAGGATTAAACAATCTGGCAACATTAACCTACAATGTTCCTGGGTTAGTACCGACAATCTTCGACGGACGGGCTGTTAAGTCAACCAACCAATACTGCAATCAAGTTTCATCGGCCTTGAAATCCTTGCTGCCCGCAGCCCAAAAAACCAGTAAAAAACTCGCCAAATTGTGGCACAAGCGTAACTGTAAAGTGGATTACTACTTCCACACGACGAGCTCCGCAATTATTAAAGAACTCGTCAATCATCAAATTGGCTTGCTGGTTATAGGCTGGAACCAGGATTTCAAAGATGGGATTAAGACTGGCAAGGTTAATAATCAAAATTTTGCCTGTATTCCCCATCGCCGCTTCGTGCAAATGTTGCAGTACAAAGGACTGATTGCGGGAATTAAAGTTGTGTTAGTAGAGGATAATTACACATCCAAATGTTCAGCCTTGGATTGGGAACCAATTCAAAAACATTCCGACTACATTGGCAGTAGGGTAAAAAGAGGATTGTTCAGAACCCAAACTGGACGCTTCATTAATGCCGATGTAAACGGTTCTTTGAATATTGGCCGGAAAGCAGTCGGAGATGGGTTTGTCCCTAATTCGATAGAGGGTTTTGTAGTTAACCCAGTACGAGTAAAAGCGTACAAACATTAAATTTAGGCAATGTCTAGATTTTGTGGAACTATTATTAAAGTTTCGTCTTCTCCCTGTCAAATCTGACGTTAACCTGAGAAAAAAATGAATGAAACTTGGCAAGAAATAACTCAACCGATCTCGGGCCCAATAGCGGCTTTGTCCGATCGCATTTTGGCACAGGCCCAATCCGGGAATCCCCTGACAGATGCGGAACGCGGAATTAACAATTTCATTCAGGGCTCAAACATTGAAAATCTCCTCTGGGCCGTCGGTATCCTGCTAATTGGCTTGATAGTATCAGCCCTCGTCTCATCTGTAGTCGGGGGATTGCTCAAGAAGACTACGCTCGACAATCGGCTGGCTGCTTGGATTACCGGCCGGCCGGAAGGAGCTGGAGCCCCGCAAGTGGAAAAATGGATTTCCACAGCGGTGTTCTGGATCATTTTTATCTTTTTCCTAATTGCCTTTTTCAACCGCCTGAATCTAACGGCTGTCTCCCAACCCCTCAATACTTTTCTCAATCAAATTACCGGTTTCTTGCCGAAGTTAGCCGGCGCGCTAATTTGGTTGGGGATTGCTTGGGTGTTGGCAACTGTCGCCAAAATGGCCGTATCGCGGGCGATGCGGACTTTTAGCGTGGACGAGCGCTTGAATCAGGAGGTGGGCACTGCGTCCACTGAGCGCCCTTTGCTGCTGAGCGATACTGTGGCGAATGCGCTGTACTGGTTCATTTTTCTGCTGTTTTTGCCGCTGATTCTCGACTCACTGGAAATGCAGCAGGCTCTGCTGCCAGTTAATAATTTACTCAACCAAATTCTGGCGGCAATTCCGAAAATTCTGGAAGCTGTGCTGATTGGGTTTGTGGGCTGGCTGCTGGCTATGGTGGTGCGGCGGATTGTCACGAATCTGTTGGCTGCTGCTGGGGCGGACAGTTTGGGCGCTCGGTTTGGAATTTCGCGGACTTCGGGCGGACAATCCCTGTCGTGGATTGTCGGGACGATAGTCTATGTTTTGATTTTGATTCCAACGGCGATCGCAGCTCTGAACGCTTTGGACATTCAGGCGATTTCGCAGCCGGCAATCGCGATGCTCAACGACATTTTGGGCGCGCTTCCCAACATTTTTACAGCAGCCCTAATTCTGGCGGTTGCTTACATTTTGGGCCGCTGGATCAGCGATTTGGTGACTAATATCCTGACGGGAATTGGCTTCAACAATGTCTTTTCTTGGTTGGGAGTGCAGCCACCGAAACAGTCGCTGAGGCTACCGCCAAGTTCGATCGATCCCGACGCAACGATTCTTCAGGAACCGGAACTTCCGGCTCGCACGCCTTCGGAATTTGTCGGCATTGTGGTACAGGTGGGCATCATCCTGTTTGCTGTGGTGGCGGCTACCGACGTGCTCGGGATTCCAGCGCTGACGGCGATTGTTAGCGGTATTGTCCTGGTTGCAGGTCGGGTGCTGGCCGGTTTGGTGGTATTTGCGATCGGCTTGTATTTGGCGAATCTGGCGTTTAGTTTGATTGCCAGTTCTGGAACTCGTCAAGCGCGGCTTTTGGGCCAAACGGCTCGGATCGCGATTATTGCCTTTGTTTCGGCCTTGGCGCTGCAACAGATGGGCATTGGCAGCGATATTGTGAATTTGGCTTTCGGGCTGCTGCTCGGGGCGATCGCAGTTGGTATTGCTCTAGCTTTTGGTTTGGGCGGGCGCGAGATTGCGGCCGACCAAATTCGCGAATGGTTAGCGTCGTTTAAACAAGATAAGACGCCGCGTTTGTAATTCTATAAAAAGGCGTTTGTCAAGTACAAACGCCTTTTTTTTATAATTATCGATCTTCAAAATTGATGGTGGGTCGAGCCCGACGGGCTTCATCCATAAACAGCAACTGGGTTTGGATCATTTTAGGCTTATACTCGCATCACAGTGACACAAGAGCGCTAAACCAAAACCTCAACACGCCCGCCATGCCCAAAATCTCGGAATGCAATGGCTGCACTTTGTACTCAAACAACCCTTCCATCATTGCACCGGCAAACTAACTGAGTATTTCGCGTTTCTCCATGTCAAGGTTGTGTTGAGCGATTGGTACGAGAGGAAACGCAAAGTGCGAGGGTGATTTTGAGTTGGATGCGATCGGCGATCGAGATGGAAGATGGGGTGAGTCAAAATCCAGATGTCAACCGATTAGATAGATGCGTCGGGAGGGGCGTAGCCATCGCTCCCAAGTACAGCTATTGACTCTTACACAGTTTAGAGAAGCGCTTTGGGCTCTTACTACATGGTTGAACTAACGACACATAGCCTCTTGGGCGATCGCGTTTTTAAGAGTGGGATTATGCGAGATCCCTCATACAGCAAGCGATGGCTATAGGAAACCAGCGATAGCCGACAAATCACGTCCTTACGGTGCTACACATCATCCGCACCGCATTTTGGGTACGGTTGGCAACACCGACGATACTTCCCCCGACGATCGCGCCGTTAAGGCTTCGATCGGCAAGGTCATCATGGCGTTGGCACAGCATTTCGGTTTCTAGGAATAGCTTTGTACGGTTTTCTTCAATGCGAATTACTATGATTGTTTCGCACTAATTCTGGCAAATACGACTAACAAAGTGGGGTTTTCCTGACTGTCCCTGCCAGTTATAAAGCGGCATCATAATAACTGTAAGCAATGAGCTTCAACCCAAACTTTCCTTATAAAGCTTTACCAATCTTTGAGGTGACAGATTATGTTGATGCGCTATTGGCAACCCTTCACGGAAATTGAAACGATCCGCGAGCAACTCGATAAAGTTTTTGACCAACGGGCAGCAACGAGAGATAACTCAGAAGCCGCTTGGATGCCAGCTCTGGAATTGGTTGATGCTGGGGACAACTTCGTATTAAAAGCGCAACTGCCTGGAATTGACCCCAAAGACGTTGACGTTCAAGTCACTCGCGAAGCAATTTCTATCTCTGGCGAGCGCCGCTACGAAAACACAGAAGAAAAACCCCGCTACGTCCGCTCAGAATTCCGCTACGGCAAATTCCACCGGGTGCTTCCCTTGCCCGCACACATCCAAAACGACTCTGTGCAAGCTGAATGCAAAGATGGCATTCTAACGCTAACCCTGCCCAAAGTGACTGAAGCCCGCAATAAAGTAGTCAAGATTAATTTGGCAGAAATTGCTGGAGCTTCAACGAATCCCGCTTTGGAACAGGCTAACCAATAACGATCGGCTGTGCTTAATTGAGTGAGGCAAATTTTCCTTTCATTGAGCCTGATTGGATTTACTTAACAACAACGGAACTGGAAAAGCTGATACCGGGAGCGACCATTGCTCCCGGTATTCTTTATTTGGGGAAGCTGAGCGAAAAGCTACCTACAACTGTCCTGAGCCCGCAGTGAATTTAGTAACGCTTACAAGGCCCGCTTCCAGTAAATTCAGGAGAGCTGGACGAGCAGAATACCCAATCGTGATCCCAGGGGCATTGAAATCCCTCAGTCCTCCGTTCCACCACTTCTGTGGCAAGTAAAGAGGCTGGGATGTCTGTGGCGATGGTTGAGACTGGAGGCGATCGCGGTCATGAAAGAGCTCGTCACACCTATGAAAAGGTGGGCTTTGAGCTATTCCCAGTCGCCAGATACTTCAAGAAGCTCTAAGTGAAGATGTTAAGTCTCAAGGTTTACTTTGTTCTATAGCTAGTCAATCGCGATCGCCGAATCGACTCAGAAAAGCCATCTGTGGGACAATTGCAAACGTACTTAAGTTTGGGGAGCAACTGAATGCTATGGCTTGTTGTGCCCCTTGGGGTATTGATTGGAGTAGTCGGGCTGGGAGCAATTTATCAAGCACTTGCCACAAATCGCGATCGCCTTATGTTTCTGCCACCTGGAAAGGTAATTCAAATTGACGGCAAAAACTGGCACTATCAAGTTATGGGTGAAGGTCGCCCAACAGTCATTGTCGATAGTGGAAGCGGAGGTACTCACCTAGATTGGCAATTAGTGCAGCCCGAAGTTGCCAAATTCACAAGAATTTTGACCTACGATCGGGCAGGCTATGGCTGGAGTGATTTAAGTTCAGAACCACGCACGGCTGAGCAAGTTATTAGTGAGTTGCGGCAACTTTTGAGAGAGGTCGAAATTGAGCCACCTTATGTCTTGGTGGGGATGTCTTTAAGTGGTTTATTCAGTCGCTTATTTGCCTATCACTATCCAGAAGAAGTGGCTGGAATGGTTTTAGTGGATGTCGCTCATGAGAAAATGTACGACGAGACACCAGTCGAATGGGTTGAATTAAACAAACGACTTGAAGGACTGTTAACTTATGTAGTGCCGATTATGGGACGTATCGGTCTGCTTCGTTTGCTGGTCACTTTTGATTCTGTGCCTATGGCGGCTGGTTTATTCCAAAAATTTCCACCTTCAATGCGACCTCTTGCTAAAGCACTCTATTCTCAAACTCAGTTTGGGAAAACTTTTGCTCAGGAATCGGCGGCGGTATCAATCAGCATGAACCAGGTTAAACAGATACGTCAGACAAAGCCATTTCCTGATATTCCTCTCATTGTCTTGTCGGCTGGAAAGCCAGACTTCGACATAACACAAGATGTGCTTCAGAAACTGCAAGAATTACACGCAGATCTAGCCAATGAGTCGCCCCAAGGCGTTCACATTGTTGCTCATGAAACTGGACATGCAATCCAACTTGATAAACCAGAATTAGTCATTGATGCAATTCGTCAAGTTGTTGAAAAAGTGCGTTGCAGTAGTGAGCCCTAACAACCCTGCTGGAGCGGACTGCCGATAGATGCCGAGGAGTGTTGCCAAGGTTAATGGTAGCTGCTCAACAGGAACGTTAGCTGTCAACCTACTAGGACTGAGCTGCTGTCTGTTGTATCCAACTTAGCACTTCACTTAGTGGCAGAGGTTACTGGTTGAAGATTTTGATTTCGCGATCGCATTCTATCCTTCAACTTAATGCGATCGCCCGCTCTATTAGAAGAAACAGGTTTTAGGAGAGCTAAAGAGAGGCAAACAAGCTCCCAACTATAAGCCTGCTCAAAAAGCTTTAAGACGATTAATCGAATTGGCTACTACAACAACGACAGCAACAACCCCTTCCGAGTAATATATAGATAACTTCCCTTTCCCGTATATTACTTGAATAAGGACTTTTTGTGAGTGAAGTCAATGATTGTTGGATTCCCGGAAACGGCTCACCGGAGGCAGCTAATTGTGAAGTTTGCCAACAGTATCGATTGCTACTCAAAACCCGATTTCAAGATTTGAGCTAACGCCTCCTTAGTCCCGATCGAGTTGAGTGCAGCGCTGTTGATAAACTTGAGCCACTTTATCTGTAGGATTGCGGCGCAGGCACTCAGCAAATAATCGCTCAGCATCTCTAAGCTTTTGCCCTTGGTAGAGTAACAAAGCTTCTTCAAATAGCGTTCTCGTGGCTACCTTGCCCTCATAAGTCTCAGGCGGATCGGCATCGAAAACTTCAAACATCGATACCGCTTTTGATTTTCCCTTAACTTTTACGCGATCGATAAAACGGATAGCATACTGGTTAGAATCTGGCAAAGACTGGAAAGTTTGGTGACTAATTAACATCGAAATCCCATATTGCTTAGTCAAGCTTTCTATCCGCGAGGCTAAATTCACTGCATCGCTAATCACCGTGCTATCCATCCGGTTTTTTCCCCCCACTGTACCGAGTATTAAAGAACCTGTATTGATGCCAATGCCAATCTTAATCGGCACGTATCCAGAAGCGGTGCGATGTTGATTATATTCAGTCAGATGATGCAGCATATCAATTCCTGCTTTCACTGCATTATCTGCCTCGCCACTAAATAGGGCCATAATTGCATCGCCAATATATTTATCAATAAATCCTTGATTGTCAGTAATAGCTGGCTCCATGTGAGACAAATAGGAATTAATAAATTTGAAATTGTCTTGAGGGTTCATACTTTCCGATAAAGTTGTGAATTCGCGAATATCGGAAAATAGTACCGACATTTCCTGTTGAACTTGGTCGCCTAATTTAACATCAATAATACTTTCTTTATCCAATAAGTGGAGGAATTGACGGGGGACAAAGCGCTCAAAAGCTTGGTTGAGTTCGGTGAGATTATTGTAGAGACGGGCATTATCAATGGAAATTGCTGCCTGAGAGGAAAGCAGATTTAAGAGTTCTACGCGATCGCGAGTAAAAGCCTCTGTGGTTAAATTATTTTCTAAATATATAATTCCTGCCAGTTTACCTTGATGTTGGAGAGGGAAGCACAAAATTGATTTAGGCTTATGTACTTTGATATAGGGGGAATGAGCAAATTTAGGGTCATTAGCAGCATCATTCAAGACTACACTTTTACAAGTGCGAGCGACATAGTTGATGATGGACACGGGTAGGGGTGCAACGCCTTGTGCCCCTACAGATTCAATGGGGGTTGATTGTAACACCGTAATGATATCAGAACTTACGGAACCTGACGCTTTAATCCGCAGTTTCCCCTCAGTTTCTAAAATCAAATAGCCACATTGCGCTCCAGCATTTTCAATGATAATTCTCATCAAAGAGGTGAGTAATTTATCCAATACAATTTCGCTGGAAATTGCTTGGGAGGCTTTCATGAAGGTAGCTAAATCTAAGGCTTCACCTGACTGACTACCACTTGTGGAGTTGGTAGTTGTCCTGTGCGTGGAATTAATGCTTTTGGTGGCCGATAATTTACGACGTAACTGCGGGTACTTGGCTTCTAAATCCTCCACTTTGCGTTGAGCACCCCAGCGTTGGTAGCCATAGTGAGCTTTTTTCATGTAGAGTTGAGCGATTTCCTCTTTGCCTTTACCTAACCAAAACTTAGCTGCTAGTTCCGACGCTAGAGCTTCGTTCTGCAAAAATTTATTTTCTCGGGCTGAGGAGATCGCTTGGTCATACAAATCCTGCGCTTCCAGAGTCTTGCCTGTAATTCGCGCCAACTCAGCTTCGATTAGCAGACGTTGATGAAGGTAGGTACTCGGAGAATGTTGACTCCAGAGTTTGAATTTCTCAAGATTGGATTTAATCTTCTCCACATACTGTGCCTGTTTTTCACCATCAGCATCGTCATACCCAACTGATAAGGCTAGACATTGATGAAAGTGGAAAGCCGGATTAATAAAAATCCCCGTCGCGCCTATCAAATATTTTTCGGCAGCGTTAGCATAGTCGATCGCTTTCTCAGAATCTGAATACCAGTTGGCTAAAGACAATTTACAGGCTATTTCTATAAATACCGTGAATAAATCATTTTTTTCAAGGCAAGACTTAATGATCTCCTTGGCATTCGGCCATAAGGATTCATCAAGAACACTCCAATCTTCAACGGGTTCAATCAAATTATAAATAGTCGCTTTAACCGCATAATAATATTGCACCATGTTTGGATCAACTTTTTTCAAGCCGGGGATAATCTTATCAATTTTTTCTGATAATTCTTTTAACGAATTAGTCCCCCAAAAACACATGAACAAAAAATTGATTGCACAATATCCTGCCCATTGATAGGCACCGTTTTCTACGCCGCTATAATAACCTCTCATTAAATGCTCTTTAGAGCGATCGAGAGGTTCAGTGTAATGGGAAACAAATCCTCCCCACATATTTAAAATTAATGCTTCATAACGCTTCATTTGATACTGGTCATCGTTCAATCTCAAGGCTAAATTTCCAAATTTATAGGCGGTTTCAAAATCTTGTGCTACAAAGGCCAGTGTTAACGAATAATAGATATACCCAACTGAAGAGTGAGGACTGTTCCCATAGGTGAGCGATAGCTCAATCATTTTTATGCCTAGGATGAACAGCAATCTAGACCCTAAAAAGTAAGCTGGAGGTACACATTCTCTGAGGAGTACCATAGCAGCAAGTTTTTCAGGGTCTTGCATTTCAGGAAGGTCTATAAAATTTTCAATTTTCCGGGCAGCGATTGTCTCATTAGCCTGATTCACTTCTGCGATAAGTTCATCTTCTTCAGGAAAAGCTTTCAACTTGATTCCCAATAGTTCGAGGGTCTGTACTCCCAGATATAAGGAGGATTCCAAATCATTTTTCATTCGATATAACGTCACTTTATATTCATTGACTTTACATCGATCTAACAAATTATCGATATGCTCAAGGGCTTCATCAAAAGTTAATAAAGCTTCGTCCCAACTAGCCGTTAAATATTCTATTTCACCTTTTTCAAGGTGATATGAAAATGTCCCCTGATAGTCCTCCTCCCAGCTATTAGGGGGTAAAAGTTTTATCCCGTTCGTTATATATATTAATGCGGGTTGATAGGCTGAAGATAATTTAGCTTTTCTTCCAGCGATTAGATTCAATCTAGCTAATTGTTCTTTTTCCCATTTATCACTGAGCAATGCTTGTCCTGTGTTCAGGTGATTGACTATATCAAAGATTCGTTCTTCTAACTCATGTTTTTCAAACTTATTCAACAGAAGGCGACCAATTTTTAAGTGAATTTCTTGTTTATGTTTTTCGTCAATTAGAGAGTAAGCTGCTTGCTGCACCCGGTCATGCAGGAATTTATAATTTTGAATTAACAGTTCTTCATCTAACTCGGATGTGGGCAAGATTAACCCGGATTGAACTGCTGCTGTTAGATCCTTAAAAACTTCCGCTGTAGATTTTTCACTGATGATAGAAAGGATGTTTAAATCGAAATCAGCACCTACACAAGCTGCTAATTGTAAAACTTGCTGTGTAACCAGAGGCAGTTTCTTTAACTTGCCAATCATCAACTCCACCACATTGTCAGTAATGCCCTGAGCTTCAATGGTTGAAATATCCCACTGCCAGCCGTGACGTTCAAAATAAAAAGTGATCAGGTTTTCGGCATATAGGGTTTTGAGAAACTCATAGACAAAGAAAGGATTGCCTCCAGTTTTATGCACTACCAACTCCGCCAAGGGTTTTACTGAAGATGTATCCCTGTGCAAAGTATCGGCAATTAACTGGTTAATATGCTGGCTATTTAAGGGAGCTAAGGTAATAAAGTTGACAGTTGCCCCCAGATTCCGTAGTGCCTCAAGAGTTATCATCAACGGATGAGTGGGGTTGACTTCGTTATCCCGATACGCCCCAATTAGAAATAGGTATTCTGTATCCGTATCCGTCATCATCAGTTCGATTAACTTGAGCGTTGCGGAGTCTGCCCACTGCAAATCGTCAAGAAAGATAACTAAAGGATGCTCTTTTGCACAAAATGCCCGAATGAAGTTTTGGAAAACCAGATTAAAGCGATTCTGGGACTCAGCGGGGCTTAATTCTGGCACGGGTGGTTGTTTGCCTATAATCAGTTCCACTTCCGGAATCACTTCAATAATCACTTGTCCATTGGAACCAAAAGCAGCCAGGAGTTTTTCTCGCCAAAGGTTTAGTTGTGCTTCGCTTTCGGTTAACAGTTGGCGCATCAATCCCTGAAAGGCACTGACAACAGCTAAGTAGGGAATATTGCGCTGAAATTGGTCAAATTTTCCGGAGATGAAATAGCCGCGCTTTTGAGTGATGGGTTTATGAACTTCTGCCACCAACACTGATTTACCGATGCCGGAATAACCGGCCACTAGCATCATTTCAGTTGTGCCTTGACTCACTCGGTCAAATGCTGTTAGGAAGGTTTTAACTTCTGACTCTCGTCCGTAAAGCTTTTGGGGAATTTGAAACTTGTCGGAAATATCCTTAGAACCGAGAGGGAAATCTGCTATAGTCCCATTAGCTTGTAACTGAAAGAGACATTCTTCTAAATCAGCTTTGAGTCCCCAGGCACTTTGATATCGTTCCTCTGCCGTTTTCGCCATCAGCTTCATGACAATATCCGAAATGGCTTTAGGACAAGGTTCTCCCCTTCTGCCTCTCTCCTCCTCTCCTCCTCCTAAAAGATGAGGGGGTATTGGCTGTTTGGCGATATGATAATGCACCAGTTCCAACGCATCGGTACTTTCAAAAGGTAACTGTCCCGTCAGTAGTGCGTAAAAGGTAACGCCGAGAGAGTAAAAGTCAGTCCGGTAATCTAAAGAACGATTCATTCGTCCCGTTTGCTCCGGTGACATATAGACTAAAGTGCCTTCTAAAACATTGGGATTTTTCAGCGTAGGATTTTCGCGGGTTAATTGAGTGGAGATACCAAAGTCGATGATTTTGATAATTTCTGTTTCTGGGTTAAAGACGATGTTGGCAGGATTAATATCTTTATGAATAATATTGGCGGCGTGAATCGCGCCCAATATCTCTGCTGTTTGGATGGCTAAGTTGAGGAATTTTGCTAGAGATAAGATATGCCCTGCATCTACAGAGTCCTTGAATAATTGCCTTAAGGATGATGCGCCAAAATCCTCTAAGATAATGACCAGAGTTCTTTGATAAGTTTCTAAGGCATAAGCTTTAACCACACCCTCTATGTTCAGATTGCGAGTGATTTCATATTCCTGCTTATATCGAGTTAGTTCAGAGGGGGTGGGATAGTCTTGTTTCAGAACTTTGAGAATTACTGCTTTGTGGTCTTGTTCTCGAATCCCTCGATAGACAACAGAATTGTCACTTTCATAGATTTGGGCTAAAACTTTAATTCCAGGGAATCTAATCATGTTGGGATCTCCAGTTTTGGCAGTTATGAACGTTACGGGCGATGGTCAATGACTGCTGATGGTACTCGATCGCCTTGACCGAGTTGCCCAGGGAAGTGTAAACATTTCGCAGATTACCCAATGCTGCCCCCTCACCTTAGCGGTCTTTAATCTCTCGCTAGATAATCAAGGTCTGTTGACAAGACTCAAGGCTTCTTGAAATTGACTTGTCTGACCCTACTGATTTCCTCGCTCCAACAAGTTAGCATCGCAGCCAATAGGCTAGTATTTTTTCTAAAATTCCTCCCAGGATAGCCGAGAGGCTTCCGGATAGTATTGAGACTGGCTCCTTCATTAACCAGTTCGATCGCGTGTGCGTGTCTGTGTTCATGGATGGTACAGCTTATGCCTGCCTTGGCACAATAACCAACCCACTTCTCCTGAACCGATCGATCGCGTAATAAGCCACCCCTTCCATTCTTTTGAAGCTAGATGCCAAGCCCAATGAGATTTCTGCCATCCCCAAAGTGCGCCAGATGCGGGAGATGCTGGCGGGGTTGAAGGATGAAACCCGACACTCATCACTGCTTCTCCACCTGACCCCTGTGCGATCGCCCAATCGAGTCATGTTTGGTTTCACGTTACCTATTGATTTACAAGCAATGACGTGACAGGCTCAACCCAACCTACAGCGAGGGGCGATCGCACTCGTTCCTGCTCTGCGAAGGCTCCGCCTCAAGCAAGCGGAAAAGCTGCATCGGCGTGGTAGATTGCGACATTAGGTTAATGCTGGATAAGACCGATCTAGAGGATATTATCAGCAAAAGTGACAAATAACACCCCTGATTTCCAGGATTAACTATCAGAAGCGATGGATAACACCCAGGAACCCGGACTTAACCTGCAAAGTTTCTGTTTAATTCCTTAAAACTAGGATGTTGTCCAACAGATATGATGGATAATCCTGGAAGGTAAAGGTATTATCCAGCATATCTGCGGTTGAATACATAGCTATATTTTTTTGGCATCAAATGTGCCAACAGCAACAATTGGAGAAAACAGATGTGGGATGAAAGATACAGTGCCCAAGAGTACGCATATGGCACAAACCCGAACAAGTTTTTGGAAGCAAACGTCAGCAGTATTCCAAAAGGTAAAGTTCTGAGCTTGGCAGAAGGAGAAGGGCGGAATGCCGTTTTCCTTGCGAAACAGGGTTATTCTGTAACCGCTGTAGATGCTTCTTTAGTTGGTTTGAATAAGGCCAGAAAGTTGGCGGAAGATAATGGGGTGATTGTTGAGTTTATTCATACTGATTTAGCAGAGTATGATTTAGGCGAAAATAAATGGGACGGAATTGTATCTATATTTTGTCCATTGCCTTCTTCAATAAGAAAACAACTTCATAAAAAAGTTGAAGCAGGGTTAAAGCGAAACGGTGTTTTTCTGCTTGAGGCTTATACACCCGATCAGTTGAAGTATGGTACTGGCGGCGGCAATTCAGTAGATTCGATGCAATCTAAAGAATCTTTAAGCCTTGAGTTGGCTGGCTTAAAGTTTAAGCATCTAATTGAGCTTGAGCGTGATGTAGTAGAAGGTATTTATCACACTGGCATTGGCGCAGTAGTTCAGGCGATCGCATCAAAAGAAATATAACATTCTGGTGCAGCGGATTGCCTGAAGCTGCTTAGGTGAGATGCAGAGCTCCCAACAACCGCTGACCAGAACCGTTAGCTATCTTTGCACAAAGGTGTTGCACTCTCTCCGTACAGCCAAGAGTCTGCTTCTGGTGCCATCCCAAATGCAACTATTGGCACCGTTAAACCATTCGCGATCGCCTAGCTGTTTTGCTAGCCATTGGTAATACTCAGCGATCTGTTCTTTCGCGTTCCCTTCCACCTCAACCAGCAGTGCGATCGCCCCATCGAGTCATGTTTGGTTTCACGTTACCTAGTGATTCATAAGCAAAGACTTGATAGGCTGAATCTAATCTACAGCGAGGGGCGATCGTACTCGTGCCAGTGTTCCGCCTTGGCATACTCCGCGAAGGCTCTGCCTCCAGCAAGCGGCAAAGCGTTTCTAAACGTTGGCTACAACTATATGTCAATCAGAAGTTCTACGAGACTCCAAAGGGGGGCGATTGGTTCGTAAAACCTTGTCGTTCTCGAAGAAATTGAGTAAGCCTATTGGTGCAATTTGGTACTTTGTGCATCATTACAAGGCCTCTTGGCTCTTGACCATTACTATTCACCACTACCATTTTTTTTACTATCCTGATGTAGCGGTAAGTGGCGATGAACGGGACCGAAATACTGCTGAAGATTTCATTCGCTACCCGCGCTTAATTGGGGAAGTTTTATCGCCGACAACAGCGGCTTTGGACAGAAGCGATAAATTTGCGGATTACCGCACTTCTGAAAGTTTGCAAGAGTATGTAATTAATCAATCAAGAAAGAGTTAGTGTAGAGTATTTTCGCCGGAATACAGAGGATTTGTGGGTGCTTTATTTTTACAGTCAAGGACAAGAAGTTCAGTTTGCTAGCGTTAATTTTAGCTGTGCGATCGAGACATTGTATGAAGATGCGATCGAGATTTGTTGATTTTAATTACTCCTGAATCACTGATATTGAGATGATTGAACCGCGAAGACGCAAAGAACACGAAGGAAGAGAAAAGAAGAAGAAGCTGGTAATTGCTATTTTTTCTTGGTGGCTTTCCAAGTGCCGCCGTAGAAGTAAAAAGGATTGTTTTTACTTACCGATTCCCAACATTTAAGACACAAAAAAAACCACTGCCCCGACTCGTCATACCGCGCGCGGTAGAGAGTCGGGGCAGATTGGGAACAACGATCGCACTATTTGATTCTGAGTGCCCTGGCCATTGTTACTCAGTTTCAAACAATAACGGACTCTTGAGGGCGGGCGAATATCATGCGGCCGGCGCTAGTTTGCAGGGCGCTGGTGACTACGACTCGGGCTTCGCCGCCGACATAGCTGCTTCCTGCTTCTACGACAACCATGGTGCCGTCATCCAAGTAACCGATTCCCTGAGAGGGTTCTTTGCCTTCTTTGCGGATTTTTAGTTCGATCGTATCTCCCGGCAAATAAGTGGGACGCACCGCATGAGTCAAATCGTTGATATTCAAAACTGGCAGTTTTTGGACGGTAGCTACTTTCGATAAGTTGTAATCGTTTGTGAGCAAAATACCGTCGATCTCCAAAGCGAAGCGGACTAATTTCGCATCGACTGTGGCAATATCTTCGTAGTCAGCCGAGTGAATTTGAATGCGTTCTGGATATGTTTCTTTGATGCGGTTGAGAATATCTAAGCCGCGGCGCCCGCGCACTCGCTTTTGATCGTTCGCGGAATCAGCTATTAGTTGCAGTTCTTGGAGCACGAATTGCGGCACGATAATTTGACCTTCGAGGAAACCTGTTTCTAGCAAGTTTTCTATTCGGCCGTCAATAATGCAGCTAGTATCGACAACTTTGGCAGTTGCTGGTTTGAAAGTACCTTCGGCTACCAACACGGTGTCAAAGCTTTTGGGGTTGATCAGCCGCAAGAAAGCGCGGCCGTGGGTGTCGGTCAAACTGACGCCTGTGAAGCCGAACATGACGCTACCCAAGACTGCGACTAGAGGTTTGATGAAGCCGAACTCGCGGGGAATTGGCAGCAGGAACAGCGGAGCCAGCATTAAGTTTGCTACTAGCAGTCCGATGATTAAGCCGATCGCCCGCGTCAGCAGCATCTCCACTGGCATATCGCGGACTTGTTTTTCCAGGCGCCGATAGGTTGTTTGAGCCACTAATCCCATCACGAAGCCGATTAATGCTCCAAACGAACCTAGTACAGAACTTAAACCTTGTATATTTGTAACTTGCTCCAGCAGCTCGGTCGGCAGGAGTTCGACTCCGTAATAGCCGATGCCTCCGCCTGCGATTATGAATGAGATTATTATGATTGCGTCTAGCATTAGTTCTAGGTTAATGAATTTATTCACATTATATCTTTGCAGTGCTGATACTTGTTTTCATGCTTTGGTCGGATATCGCTATATTTACTCAGGGATTTTCATAAACTTATATTTCGCGGTTGTACCCTTTGGGGGATGTGCCAGGGAGTCGCTCGGAATTTACCACGCCTTGCCGAAAGCAGGCACGAGGTTCCAATAGACCGCCCTGCGGGCTATGCGGGAATTGTAGCCGATCGAAATTGATACGAGGTTACATTAAAACAGCCGATCGTTCGCAGCGCTTTTTTGGTAAGAAAATGTCATAATATACATAATTATTCATGATTGTTTAATTAAAACTTTAGATTTGAAGTTGCGCTTTCGGCTTGAGATGTAATGAACCCTCCCACAGATTATTTAACATTTGAATTAAAAAAAAGTGTGCAAGCGACAAATTCCGGCATTCCCAGTTCGGCTTACCTGCACATACCTTTTTGTCGCCGTCGCTGTTACTACTGCGATTTTCCGGTTTTTGTGGTGGGCGATCGCAAAAATGGCGATAATTCCGGCACAATTGTGCAATACGTTGCTGTACTGTGTCAAGAAATTCAAGAAACAAAAAATTTAGGCGCATCTCTGAAAACAGTTTTTTTTGGTGGCGGCACGCCTTCGCTGCTTTCTGTGAGTCAGTTGAGTAATATTTTAGAGACTCTCGACGGCAAATTTGGGATTGCTGCTGGGGCGGAAATTTCTATAGAAATAGACCCGGGTACGTTTACTTTAGAACAGTTGCGGGGATATGCAGCGGCGGGAGTAAATCGAGTTAGTTTGGGAGTGCAAGCTTTTCAGGATGAATTGCTGCAAGCTTGCGGGCGATCGCACTCGGTAGCCGAAATTTTTGAAGCAGTAGAAATAGTGCGATCGGCTGGTATTGTCAATTTTAGTTTAGACCTGATTTCGGGACTGCCGCACCAAACTTTAGAACAGTGGGAAGCTTCCCTGAAATCAGCGGTGGAAATTAGCCCGACTCACCTGTCGAGTTACGACTTAATTGTTGAGCAGGGAACTGCTTTCGGGCGCTACTTTGAAGAAGGCGCGCAGCCGCTACCAGCAGATGAAACCGCTGCTCAAATGTACCGTTTAGCGCGGGAAATTCTGACCGGCGCTGGCTACGAACATTACGAAATTTCTAATTACGCTCGATCTGGCTATCAGTGCCGCCACAACCGCGTTTATTGGGAAAATCGCCCTTATTACGGTTTGGGAATGGGGGCGGCGAGTTACGTGGAAGGCCGGAGGTTGACTAGGCCTCGCAAAACTCAAGAATATTATCAGTGGGTGCGATCGATCTCTGGCCTCAATTCCCCTGCTACTCCTCAAATTGGGGGGAAAACCCAGCAGGATATTTACCCAGCAATTGATGAGCAAAATTTTCAAGTCTCAGAAAATGACGTTTTGTTAGAAACGCTGATGCTAGGTTTGCGTTTAGCAGAAGGAGTTAGCCTGTCGGCGCTGACTGAGAAGTTTACTCAACAAACGGTTGACAAAATTTGGCGTTGTTTGCAGCCCTACTGGCGACAAGGATGGGTGGAAATTATAAGTGCGGATGGGGCGATTCCCTACGGGATAGCTCCGCTTCACGCAACTTTAGGCGAGGGGGCGAAACTGCCACTTTCGGGCAATTTGAGGTTGAGCGATCCCGAAGGTTTTTTATTTTCTAATACAATTTTAGCCGATTTGTTCAGCAAGTTAGGCGAGGATAATTAGCTCTGCCTGAGGAAGTATATCTCCAGCAAGCGCGATCGGCCCTAAAGCCGGGGCCGCCAATGCGACCGAAAGAAAATTCAATTGCTCCCTAGCTCGATCATCTCAAAAATCATCTATTTTCTATCGATCCCTAAACAAAACTTAAAGGCGAACTAAGCCTTGAGATAGACGCCAGGACTGCACTCCAGCCGTCATACTTAAGACTGAACATTTAAAAAGTAATTTAATGAACACTTTAACTATCGACCGCAACCAAACCCAAAACCAGCCCTGCCTTGTAATTAGCGAGCGCGGGTGCAATCCGACTTCCAAGTGTAATTTTTGCGGTCACTACCAACAGGCAAGAGGTTCAGTTGGTCACTGTCAATTGTTGAACGCACCTGTTAGGGGAGGATGGAAATCTTGCGCTTTAGCAATGCCGGCTTTTGCACCTTCTTGGGAATACCTGGAAGGCGCTGATGTTTCTCCGGCGAAAATTATTAATTAAGTCAAACAATGTAAAAAAAATGTTTAAAAAAGTGTGTTTTAACTGGTAATATGCTATATTAATTTTAGGTGCGTCGCCGATGGCTCGCACAATTGCACAAACAAGTTAAAAAGATGAATTTGACACTAAATCAGGTAATTTCCGAAGGTCATACGCGCATTTTGTGTTGGTATCTTAATAATACTAGCAAAGTGCAAATCGCTCGCATTACAAATATTCCTAATTGGTATTTTGAGCGGACAGTGTTTCCGGGGGAACGTTTTTTGTTTGAAGCGCTGCCGGAAGCTCAGTTAGAAGTTTGCAGGAGTGCGGAGACCGGTGTTATAGTGTGCGAGCGAATTTTGTGCGATCGGCTGCGAGTTGAAGAATTAAGCACGGCTGATTGAAGATAATTATTTAGACTTACCAACGAGAGGTAGAAACCCGGTTTTTTTTCAGAAACCGGGTTTCTCTGTATGAGGATAAAAACTCCGTTCGCGATCGCACTTTTTACCCTCGGACTGACCAAAACAAAATATACGGATATGCTCGGCTACGTCCTCGAACTTTGGCAAAGATTCGCCTCTCCAAAAACCCTTGATTCGATGCTTGACTTTTTTGACGTGCTGGTGTTATATCCCTGTCCTTCCCTAGAGACGCGATCGCAACTTCTGTTTGCTCTTTCTGAACTACTGTGGCGCTTTTCCAGACGTATTGATGAAGCTCAATGGCGAATATTTCGCTCTATAGTTAAAGACTTAAAGCTAGAAGAATCTCTTGCTGATTTACTCGGCGAAGCAGTCACTTCGATTGGGCAAAACCTTGCAGATGAAAGCAAGATTTTCCAGAAGCTTACAGGGAAATCTGTTCTCATCTAGACCTTAACGGAATCCGCAGCGTTGAGGGTAAAAACTATTTTAGAGGCAGCTTGCCAACCAATTACAGTTGATCTCAGCCACGATCGAGGTGGCAACGACAGACTCAGCCAGTGGGTGAGAAATTCCGACCTAGTGGTAATGGCGACAGCAAGTGCCAAACACGCCGCCACTGGTTTTATTGAGGCAAATCGTCCGCAGCATCTCTCGCCTATTCTGTTCATGAATAGTAAAGGGAATGCGAGTATGTTGCGGGAAATCAGAAAGTATTTAGAGAGTTGAGGTATCTAGAGGCATGAACAGGTTGTCTTCAATTCAACATGGAGCCGAAACCGCGACCAGAGCGATCGCCAACCAAATTGAAAGTTCTACGATGAACGATTAGTAGCAACACCACAGGTGGGCGCCATGCCTACAAACTCGTGGAGTACCCTGTGACAAGCATCGACAGTTCGACGTTGTTGCGGAACTGAGGGACTCGCTTCAATAGTTCTTTTGCAGTTAAAACCGCCGGCGATCGCCCCAAGAGGGACTGAAGTCCGTGCTACCAACTGATTCGCCTGCCTAGATACACTTACTCGCATCGCGAAACCACTGCGGGGAAGCCTTTGGAGGAGTTTTTGGCTATCATTGTTGGCTTTCGGAAAGAGGTTCGGAACCTGCGATCGCCAAGGCGTGCAAGTCGAGGGCGATCGGGCGATCGCTCCCCTGGCTGGCTGCACCTCAACCTGCTTCCCAAGCGGTCAGAGCTGCTGTTCTGACTCTTTTTACTTGAGGGAGCTTCGCTCCTCTAGTAGGAATTCCCATCTTTAGCTTCCGCTTCCCTCTACTTAATTTTTTTACTGGTTGGCTGGCATCTATCTTGAGATATATTCCTACTTGACAAGCGCTTATCTCCGAAGATATACTTAGATTCTCTAGGCTTCCCTGTGATATATCTTTACTGGCTGTCAGGCGTCTATCTTAAGATAGATTTCTACTTGACAAGCCACGATCTCCGAAGATATACTTAGATTCTATCAACCACAGAAAATTTGCTTGCCCGCCGCGAAGGAGCAGAGGACAGGCATTGATTCTCTTTCCCAAATGTCTCGATCCCAACAGTTTTGGCTGAGGGTGGCGGGCAGCTCACAACCAAGAGGTAGGTAACATCGACTGAAGAATCAACGCTTTGGCGTTATTAAGCTATTTTATAGGTGCTCGCCTGAAACCGGCTCCTCAAGTTTGGTTGACAGCCTCTAACCAAGGTGTTCTTTGCTGTGATGCTCAATCACAATTGTAAACAAAGACAGCCCAAGGTTTAGGAAAGTTCCCTAGACAAATCATCGCA
This sequence comes from Microcoleus sp. MON2_D5, assembly GCF_036701905.1. NCBI lineage: Bacteria > Bacillati > Cyanobacteriota > Cyanophyceae > Oscillatoriales > Microcoleaceae > Microcoleus > Microcoleus sp. MON2_D5. Next base: position 17,231 of record NZ_JAUBRM010000059.1, on the reverse strand, counting down.
AATAAGGGTAGAGCCAGAAAAGTTACTATTTGCAGATCTACTCTCAACGGCATCGCTTAGAGGTGATTTCTTGCTGCAGTTGAGTGGTAGTTTTTGATTTCAAATAAGGCTAAGTTTCAGCTTCAGACGAGCCTAATTTTTTCTACTGCCAATAAATTGAATTTAAATTAAACGCGCTTTTAACGCAGTTTAGTGATTTGTATTGCTGATACTTCGTTCAGAATGGCTACATAAATAGTGACGCTTGATTATTTTATAATAGCAAGCGAGTGCTTTTATCTGTCAGTATTTATGGGAAATACTGCGGTTTTTTCCTACTTAAATATGACCTAAAAAAATACCAAATAAATTATTAAAAAAGTTCCCGATTTACTTGACACTAAAAAAATAGTAGAGTAACTTACTAATTAACCAAGTAAAAATCATTGGAACAAAAACTTTAATGCCTGATTGATGGCTGTTCACCTTCTAGAACAAGCTATTTGGCAGTGATTGATTAGATCAATATTCATTAATCTTAATCGACTGATTGCAGATTAACAGGCTTATTGTATATATCAGGTCTATCACTCAAGTACCACACATAAAAACCAACAAGTAAATCACAGGAAAACCACAAATGACCACCTATTCAACTCTTTTTAATCAGCAAATTGGCGCGTCAAATGAGCCTATTAATACCTCTTTTGATTTCGGTCAAGACTTGACGGGTGATGGCTCTAACGATATTAAAGTCACGCTCAGCTTAAACGGAGCCGCTAATTCTGGCACTGAGGATATGGTCGGTGTTGCCTTCCATGTTGCAAACGATGCCGTCAGTGGCTTGCAGATTGTGAAGATCGATCGGTCTGAGCAAAGTAATACTCAAACCCTGAGCACTTTCACCCCCAGAGTTGTTATTGGTGCCAATCAGGTAAGCGATGGTGGACCCCTCGATCCTGGCTTTAATACCACTGGTGACGGTTCGGCTGAACCCTACGATGTGGGCATCAAATTCAGCGAGCAAGGATCGGGAGAAGGGATCGTCCAGACAGCGACCTTTGTGATCAGCAAACCAGGTGCAAATCTTGACAAGTTGCTGATCGAGAACACCAACTGGTGGGTGCGCTTGCAGTCTACTGATGGCGGTGCTGAGAGTGCCAAAACGGGCGGCTTTATCGGCACGATTCCTAGTGGCCCACCTCCAAATCCAAGCATCTCGATCGACAAAGTAACCAACGGCGCGGACGGCGTCAACATTCTCGCAGGTCAGCCGATTACCTGGACTTACAAAGTCAGCAACACCGGCAACGTCCCACTCTCAGGCGTCAGCCTCACCGATAACAAAGAGGGAGTCATCACCAGCTTCAGTGGCGACGCGAACAACAACACCCTGGTGGATACAAACGAAGTTTGGACTTACACGAAAACCGGCACTGCCCAGGCTGGCAACTACAGCAACGTTGGTACCGTTACCGGGAGCTACAACGGCAAATCTGTAACCAGTTCTGACCCCAGCAGCTACTTCGGTGCGGCTCCTTCGTTCACCCTCGAAAAGCTGACCAACGGCTACGATGGCAAGGAGATTTTGACCGGTAAGCCAATTACCTGGACTTACAAAGTCACCAACAACGGCAACATTGACCTGACCAACCTCGAGGTCAAAGATGACAACGGCACTCCGCTTAACACCAGTGACGACTTTGTAGTTGGCACCATTGCCAGCCTGCCCGTGGGTGAGAGCACCACTCTGCTGAAAACCAGTACCGCCATCACAGGCGCCTACAAAAACATCGGCACGGCAAGCAATACCTACACCGATGGTTCGGGCAATCCCAAAGACCTCAGCGCCACCGACCCCAGCGACTACTTCGGTGCGAATCCTGCCTTGAAAGTTAACAAACTGACCAACGGCTACGATGGCAAGGATATTTTGACAGGAACGCCAATCAAATGGACTTACGAAGTCACCAACACCGGCAACGTTAACCTGACTAACGTCCAGGTCAAAGATGACAACGGCACTCCGGCTAACCCCAGTGACGACTTTGTAGTTGGCAGTATTGCCAGCCTCGCCGCAGGTCAGAGTACCACTGTGCAGAAAACAAGTACCGCCGTTGCCGGCCCCTACAAAAACATCGGCACGGCAAGCAATACCTACACCGATGGTGTGGGCAATAGCACAAACGTCAGCGCCACCGACCCCAGCAACTACTTCGGCGCTCGCCCCAGCATTGCGATCGACAAAGTAACGGACAACTCTTCTGTGCAAGGGGATGGCCTGTTAATTGAGCAAGGTAGTCCAGTGAGCTGGATTTATACTGTCACCAACACCGGCAACGTGCCTCTCTCTGATGTCAAGGTCACAGATGACAAAGGTGTGGTTCCTGTTTACAGCAGTGGTGACACCAACCAAGACGGCAAGCTCGACCTCACAGAAAGCTGGGTTTACAGCGCCAGCGGCACTGCCATCTTGGGCGGCTATCAAAATATCGGTACGACCACAGGTTCCTACACCGACGAGTTGAACAACCGCGCAACCCCGACAGCATCCGATGCTAGCTCCTACACAGGCGTGCGGTCTCTGGGAGCGCGGACACCAGGCTTCTGGCAGCGTTGGACTGATGTGTGGGATGGCAATGCCAGCACCGATTCCTCCTTTGCCGGCAAGCCAGATTTCCCAACCAGCGACATCCTGCTCTCACCTTACTCCGCGGCTACAGTAGATCCAGTCACAGGACAGACTGCCTTGGGCATTCTGGTTGGTGACTATAACCGGAACGGAAAGACGGATGCAGGTGAAAATATCCTGTTCTACACCCTTCAGGAAGCTCAGACCATTGTCAACGCTAACCAGAAAGTCCAGCAGGACGTTCGCTACACGATCGATCGCTCCTTGGTTGCCTCTTGGCTGAATTTCCTCGCCGTCAACCCCGCGCCGACTGGAGATATGAACCAGGCGATCACTTGGTTGCAAAAATACACTCCCGACGAAAACGGCGATGGCAAGGGAGATGGGAATCTCTCCTTGCAGGCATCAACCTACAAAATGGCTGCGAGTTCCCCAGCTTGGGCAAACGCAACTAACACCTACAACGGATTGCCTACCGGCGAAGTGATCAACGGCAAGCTCGATTACTACAACAACACCGGAAAGTTCGGGACTCAGCCTATCTAGTGTTGGCATAACCTAAGTTGCTAGTTAACGCTAGTTGCTAGTTATCACCGTTACTGGCTCTTAAAGGGAAAGGGGAAAGGGAAATAGCTTTTCCCCTTTTCCCTTTTTCCCATTTCACCTTTCAAACGCATCTGCCCAGCGAACAATTAAGCTTGGCGACCCACATTTTACCCACTTCGATTTTTAGGAACGGAAAATACCGTTCATGCCTATGGTGCAATTCAGAAAACTTTCGTGTCCTTAGCTATAGAAAATCAGGAACTAGCAGCGCCAATACTTGATAATTTTGCTATAGCTGGCAATATTGAAGATGTGCCAACAAATGCTCGAAGAACTGTGCAGCGTGTTAGGACACAGATTGATACCCTCTCTTACATTTTAGGAAGCGAAATGATGCACGCTGCACAAGCTATTGACTTAAGATGGCAAAAAAATCCTAAGTTGAAATTATAGATAGTCACTAAAAAAATATTTTAACAGTACAGACAGGTTGTTCCTTTCATGAAAAGCGATCGGGTGTTAACCTATGATATTTAAAAGTCATATTCATTTTTAAAAAGTTATCAAAAAGAGGTAGAATCAAGTTTTCACACTTGTCTAAAACTTACTCGCTTTTGACTAGCTTAAGTACCATCTTTTATTGGCGTATAATATTATGAATGCGATTGCAGAATAGAACTGGCTAGTGCCTAATTATTTCAACTTATATTCCTCCTCATCTGGAGCAGATAACTTCCTCCCAGAGACGCACGCAACAGGTTAAGTGTTCACCATCAAGATTAATAAAAAAGATATTAAATCCCCTAAATCGCTTGCGTAAGTTCCGTAATGGCTCACTAGGTAATCTCAAAGGGGGCCACTGGACAATTCAATCCAAGCTGCAAGCGTTGCTCCTAGGAGTTAGCCTCGGTTCTGTAGTGGTAGTTAGTGGGATTGGCTGGGGTGGTGACAACCCGCCTGAAACTCTGATGGAGTAAAGATTTAGTCAACTTATGCTAAAAAAAGATAGGTAGAAAGCGGGTTTCTCGCCACCCATGCGTCAGCCCTGAAACTGTCGCAAAAGTTAATCTAAGCTAAATTATAAAAAATCCACCACTGTTTAATACTAAAACCCGATGTCCCTCACCGAACAAATCCTCTCCCAACTGCCAGGAGACGCCCTCGGAGGCCTGAGAAAAGTCGATCGACTCTGGGAAAACCTCAAACAAAACACCGCACCAGCACCCCAAGCAGTCAAATACAGCCAACAACCCCTGGAAAACCTCGACTTCGACATAGTTATCGGCGGCGGAACCCTAGGAATATTAATCGGTACAGCCTTAGTGCTGCGGGGTTGGCGAGTAGCCCTGCTCGAACGCGGCACCCTGCGAGGCCGCGAGCAAGAATGGAACATTTCTCGCAAAGAATTAGACGCATTCTTAGAACTAAATTTGCTATCTGTTGAAGAGATAGAAAAAGCCATCGCCACCGAATATAACCCAGCCCGCATCAGCTTTACCAACACCCCAGACATTTGGGTGCGCGACGTACTCAACATTGGAATCGACCCAGTTTACCTCCTAGAAACCCTCAAGCAGCGATTCCTCCAAGCTGGAGGAAAGCTATTTGAAAATACACCATTTAAAACAGCAACCATTCACCCGGATGGAGTCTTGGTAGAATCTGCAAATACCGATACACAACCTGCTACAAATTTATTTAAAACCAGATTATTATTAGACGCAATGGGACATTTTTCGCCCATTGTGCGCCAAGCAAGACAAGGCAAAAAACCCGAGGCCGTATGTTTAGTAGTCGGCAGTTGCGCTCAAGGATACCCCAAAAACGACACTGGGGATATATTTGCATCCTTCACCCCAATGCAAAATCAGTGCCAATATTTTTGGGAAGCATTTCCAGCCAGAGACGGCCGCACAACCTACTTATTTACCTACATAGACGCCGACACCGAAAGATTCAGTTTAGAAACATTATTTGAAGAGTATTTGCGCTTGCTTCCCCAATATCAAAACGTCGAACTCGAACAGTTAAAATTCCAAAGAGCACTTTACGGATTTTTCCCCTGCTATCGTCAAAGTCCTCTAAAAACGCCTTGGGATCGCCTACTCCCAGTCGGAGACAGCAGCGGTAGCCAATCTCCCCTCAGCTTCGGCGGTTTCGGCGCAATGGTGCGCCACCTCAAACGATTAACTCTAGGAATTGACGAAGCTTTGACAAGCGACAGTCTCAGCAAAAATGCCCTCGCACTTTTGCAACCCTACCAGCCGAATCTATCAGTTACCTGGTTGTTTCAGCGTTCGATGAGTGCTGCGATGGATCAAAAAATAGACCCCAATCAAATTAATCAACTTTTGGCTGCCGTCTTTCAGGTAATGGAAGAGTTGGGAGAACCGGTCCTCAAACCTTTTCTTCAGGATATCGTGCTGTTTCCGGCTTTGTCAAAAACCTTGTTTAAAACAGCAATTAGCCATCCCGGATTAGTTATGAAAATTATCCCGCAGGTAGGAATAGCTAATTTGCTCGATTGGATGGTTCATTATCTAAATTTAGGCATTTATACGGGATTGCAGCCTTTGGGGAAAGCCGTAGAACCGCAGGTAAAAAATTTAGCGCCGGAGCAGCAATACTATTTTCACCGATTAGTTGAAGCATGGCAATATGGCGCGGGAGGCGATTATTGATTAATTGTGGCACGGGCATCTTGCCCGTGGCTAACAGATGAACAGGCAAGATGCCTGTTCCACAACACAATATAATTTATTAAGTGATTAATTGTGGCACGGGCATCTTGCCCGTGGCTAACAGATGAACAGGCAAGATGCCTGTTCCACAACATAATTATATTAGTTGTGAGTTATGAAGGAGCTATAACTGCTAAAGCTTCGGGAATCACTCGGAATTGTGCAGGCGTGTGAGTTGTAATTTCACCGTCGGTATTAATCGAACGGCGTTTGCTAGTATTAACCTCAAATTCTTGAGCGTACAAGACGCGAACTTTAGGCGACTTGGTATAATTTCCTTGCCTCATAGCCGGGAGCAAAGCAATGATTTCCCACCAATTTATTGTTTCCAAACTGTACAAATCCAGTCGCCTGTCGTCGATGGTGGCATCCTCGGCAACTGTCATACCACCTCCGTAATAGCGGCCGTTGCCAATGGCAATTTGAATAGTTTTAACCTTAAAAGATTGGTTGTTTATCTTAATTTCTGCTCGGAAGGGTCGCGCTGAAAAAATGGTCTGCAAAGCAGTAAAAGCATAAGCTAAAACTCCCCAGCGCTGCTTCACCTTTTTCGTCAGCCGCTGGGTAATTTCCACGCTTAGTCCCAAACTTGCAACATTAAAAAAATGTTGGCCGTTAACCCAACCCAAGTCTATTAGCCGAATTTTACCGCTGGCAATTACTTGACAAGCTGCTGATAAGTCTGTAGGAATTGCCAGAGTGCGGGCTAGGTCGTTAGCAGTTCCCATCGGCAAAATACCCAAGGGTAACTTGGTATCTATCAAACCTTCTATGGCAGCGTTGAGAGTGCCGTCGCCGCCGCCGATTATTACTAATTCGACTCGATTTTGGTAGCGGCGAATAGTGTCGGAAAGTTCGTGGGCGTGGTCAGTAGATTCTATAATTAACTCAAAACCGAGTGCTTCTAATTCTACAGTGGCTTGAGATAATAGCTTTTGCCCTTTTCGGGAGTGCTGGTTTACTAAAAGTAGAGCTTTCTTCATTTGTTAATTTTTCATTAGGAATATTGCGTATTTTAAATTACAAAAAGTATAGCTTGATGCTTTAACAGGATGAAATTAATGCTTTACTTCTATTTTACCAGTTATGATGGATTGACAAAAATGTCAAAAAATGGATAATTGTAGCAAAAGATTCCTAAAAAGTACCTCCCGCTCTCACCTAGCAGCAAAAAACCTCGCTTCTCGATCGAACTTAATTTAAAATCATGGGTAATATTTTACAAAAAGCGCAAGTCGCTGCCGATCGCCAAAACTGGTCTGGGCTAGTCGAATGCTTGCAGGAAGTGACAGCCAAGGGCAGTAAGCCGCAGGAACAGCACATTTTAGAACAAGCTGTCAGTTTAGCAATACAAGCCTTGGAATGGGGCGATTTTCAAGACCGTTGGGAAATTGCTAAAGTATTGCCCAATCTAGGGAATTGCGCGATCGCACCTTTAATTGCCGTGCTCGAAGACGAAGACGCAGACACGGAACCCCGGTGGTTCGCCGCCCGCATCCTCGGAAAGTTCGATCGTCCAGAAGTGATTCAAGCTTTAGTAGAATTGGTCAAAAATTCCGACGAAGAATTGAGCCAAATCGCCGCCGAAACCCTAGGGAATTTGGGCCAAACAGCCATAGAATCCCTAGCAACTCTTTTGCAGCAAAAAGACTCGCGACAGTTTGCAACAGCAGCACTCGCCCAAATTCGGCGCACCGAAACCATCGCACCGCTGTTGAGCGTAGTCGCAGACTCTCAAGTTGCGGTGCGGGCAGCCGCAATCGAGGCCCTGAGCAGCTTTCACGACTCCCGCATCCCGCCGGTACTGGTAGCAGCGCTCAAAGATCCGGCGACAGCAGTCAGAAAAGAAGCCGTGCGATCTCTTGGCGCGCGCGCCTATTTAGACGCAGAATTAGATTTAGTTAACTTGCTCAAACCTTTACTTTCGGACATCCGATTAGAAGTTTGTCAGCAAGCGGCGATCGCGCTCGGGCGAGTCAAAACTGATGCAGCAGCGGCGGCTTTATTTGAATTGCTGCGATCGCCCACAACTCCGGTTGAATTGCAAATCGAAACTGTACGCGCCCTAATCTGGATGGAAACTGCAACCGCTTTAGCATATTTGCATCAGGCATTAATGGCGCAATTTACTAACATAAATTCTACTGTTTATCAAGAGATAGTCACTGTTGTAGGCCGAGTAGAAAAGCCGGAATTAAAAGCTGTTGCTGCTGAAATTCTGATTGATTTGTTGAAAACAAATCATCCGGCCGTGCAGGAGGCAGTTAGCAAAAAATCTTTAGCTTTAGGTTTAGGAAAATTAGGAGATATGAGAGGGCTAGATGCTCTGATTTCACTGTTGGGCGACGCAGACAGCAGCGTCAGGCTGCACTGCATGGCAGCGCTCAAACAGCTAGGTGCTGCCGAGGCCAGGCAGAAATTAGAAAACTTAGTGAAACAAGAGAGTCTCGAACCGAGATTGAAACAAGGAATTGCGATCGCCCTGCAAGAATGGCAATAAAATCAAGAGCGAGCGGATTTGCGGAGAACCCTTAAATATAAGGTGCGCCATCAACACCTTACGTAGAAATTAAATAGTGAATTTTGAACTCGATAACTGAAAAATCCAAACTTTAGCTGTGCTCAATTGGCAGCCGCACTCCGAAAGTCGAGCCGAGTCCTTCCCCAGGACTTGCGGCCCACACGCTGCCGCCGTGGAGTTCCACGAGATGGCGGACGATCGCCAACCCCAGTCCCAGCCCGCCGTAATTGCGCGTAGAAGTGCTGTCAGCTTGGCGGAAGCGATCGAACACAAAGGGCAAAAACTCCTTGCTGATGCCAATTCCCGTATCGCTGACAACGATCGAAACAGAGTGAACCGGAGACGGCCCTGACAACATGGCGCCACCCCCTGCTCCCGGTTCCCCATCCTCCGAGAGCGTGATTTCCACGCGACCCGACGGCGGCGTAAACTTAATAGCATTCGAGAGCAAATTAGACACCACCTGCTGCAAACGAGTAGCATCGCCCCTCACCAAGCTCACCCCTTCGCCACAAAAACTCACCAATTCAATTCCCCTAGCTTCAGCATCAGGGGTCAGCGCCTTCACTGCCGTTTCTACAATCCGCACCAAATCCACCGGGAACAGCTTCAAACACACTTTGCCGCTCACAATCCGGGAAACGTCGAGCAAATCCTCAATCATCTGAGTCTGCAACCGCGCGTTTCGCTCAATAGTCTCCAAACCCACAGCCGTTTTTTCCGGACTCATCTGGCGCTGCCGCAGCATCTGGGCCCAGCCCAAAATCGCGTTCAGAGGCGTCCGCAACTCGTGAGAAAGCGTTCCCAAAAACTGGTCTTTAATCCGGTTGGCCTCCGCTGCTTCCCGGTAAAGCCGCGCATTGTCGATCGCCACCGCCGCATCTCGCGCCAAATCCTCCAGCAAAACCAAATCCTCCTGCCCGCAGCGGCGGCCCGACTCCCCGCACAGCAGCGAAATCGCTCCCAGCGTCCGCCCGCGAGCGATCAGCGGCACGCAGATTGCCGACAGCACCTGGGATTGGGATCGCAGCACCAACTGCAGTTCCCTGTCCGGCACAACCGCCTCGATCACCCATTCCGGTATTTCTGGGTAGAGCTTCGACTCACCAGTCCGCAGCACCTTTGCTACTCCGTGCCGTCCCTGGGGGTCTAGTGGCATACGCCGATCGATTTGCCACAGCAGAGCGACTTTGCTCGGATCTGAGTGAGCAACTGCTTGCAAGCGGATTGAGCCGTCTGCATCAAGCAAATGCACGCAGCACCAATCCCCCAGCCCCGGTACTGTTAAATCTGCCAAACCTTGCAGCGCCTTTTCGTAATCCAGGGAAGCCGACGACAGCAAAGCCAAAGCTTGAGCGCTAAAATAGGCTGTTTGGGCCAATCGCTGGCGATCGTCAATATCGGTACAAGTCCCGAACCATTTGAGAATTTTCCCGTCAGCGTCCCGCACGGGCAACGCCCGGCCCAGATGCCAGCGATAAGCTCCGTCAGATGCCCGTTTAAAACGATATTCCACCTCGTAAGTCTTCCCTGTCTCCACCGAGGTCTTCCAGCTTTCTACGGAATTTTCCACGTCATCTGGATGCAGGGCTAGCTGCCACCCCCAGCCTTGAGTTTCCTCCAGCGTCAAGCCAGTATATTCAAACCAGCGCTGGTTGTAGTAGTCGAACCAGCCGTCGGCTCTGGCAGTCCAAACTATTTGCGGGATGGCTTCAGCGAGGACGCGGTAAAGCAGTTCGCTGGCTTCTGCTTGGCGACGTGCGGCCTGTTCCCGCGCCAATGCCGAATTCCGCTGTTCTTCGGCCTCTTTGCGAGCGGTGATGTCGCTAATCACGCCGATCCATTTGCAGGGATTGCCTTGTTTGTCAAGCACTGCTTTGCCTCGATCGATCCAGTGGAGCAAGCGGCCCCGGTGGCGCTGAACGCGGTATTCCTGAAAAAATGGGGCGGCAGAACTGTCTGGCGCACTTAAATACCGCTCGACCGCAGCCAAAACTCGAGCGCGGTCGAGCGGGTGCAAGATACTGTTCCAAGCTGCTCTTGTCCTGGGAAATCCGCCTTTTTCGTACTCCAAATGTTCGTCTACGTGACCGAACCACAGCACGATGTCGGTCTCGATATCCCATTCATAAATTAAATCACTGGCACTTTCGGCAGCAATCCGAAACCGCTCTTCAGACTGTCGCAGCACTTCCAGAAATTTAAAGCGTTCCGTCACGTCCAAAACCAGAGACAGCACCGATACCAACTGTCCCGAATCGCTGTAAAAAGCCGAATTGTACCACTCGCAATGTACCAACGAACCACCCTTATGATAATTGCTGTTGCGAACTACATTGCAGCGACTACCTGGTTTGTTTAAACTATAAATTGCCGATTCTACCTCTTCAAACTCACCCCGAGCGATAAATTTCCATTCGCTAAAATGCTTGCCGAAAACTTCTGTTTCCTTCCAGCCAAAAATTTTCTGGGCTGCCGGCGACCACCCGCTAACCCGGAAATTTTCATCCCACTCAATCACCGCTAGGGGAGTATTTTCAAAATGAGAAGTGAGTTTTTGCAGCGCCTGGCGCAGGGATGCTTCTACTTGCTTGCGCCCAGTAATATCGCCAAAAGAAATAGCAATGCCGTCGCCCAATTTAACGGTCATAATCCGAAACCAGCCGACAATGCCTTCCCTGTTGTAATAAATCTCGGTATCGAGGGGAATTCCTGTTTGTACAACTTGCACGCAATGGTCGAACAAACCGCTATCTTTATGACCGGGCAGGACTTGCAGCAGTCGCTTGCCGATTAATTCTTCAGGTGTACGTTGTTGAATTTTTGCCGCTGCGGGATTGACGTATTCCCATTCAAAATCCACAATTGTGGAGTCGTCACGAATGCTGCGGAACACGTTAAATCCGTCTAGAGATAATTCCTGAAAAACGCGGAAGCGTTCTTCGCTTTCTTGCAGCTTGCCTAAAGCGTCAAGCAGGAGTTCCTCGACTCGCTCGCGCTGCGTTATTTCTGCGAGCAATTGCTCGTTAATTTGCTGGAGTTCGGTTGTGGGGAATGGGACGGAATTTTTAATGGCAGAGTCGGCTTGCCGTCGATCGACCTCTTCAGTTCCCAGTGCCGTATTTCCTGGAAAAGAGGCCGCCCCAGCCAAAGCCAACATTTGAGGAACCCAGGGTATCAGGGATGCTACAGCCCACAAAGAGATGATAGCGGTAATGGCGGCGATCGAACTTGACAGCCAGTAACTGGGATGCACCAGCATCCAAACTTGCACCAAGTGAGTTGTCCCGCCGCAGAAAAACCAGGCTCCCAATAGGAGAAACCCCTTGCTCAAAGGCACGTTCCGCTGCTTCCGGGCATAGTATGTCACAATTGCTGGAATTGAATAATAAGCCAAGGCAATTAACAAATCGCTGGCTGCGTGCAGTCCCATCAACTGGGGCTGCCACTGGCAACATCCACCCTGCGGAATAAAATTGTGGTTAAATGACATAATCTTAATAAAATGGCAGCATTTCGGCTTTCCTGTGCGATCGATCCTAGTTGCACTTGTGTTGCTGACCCGCTAATTCCTAGTTTATACACAAAAAAACATAAAACAAGAGTGACTTTAGTCCGGGGAGGAAAGTTTACAGCAGGCTTTAACCTGCCTGAAATATTCTTACATTTATTAAGAGGTTTAGGGAGAGTGAGGTAATATAATTCCCAAGGAGGTACGAAATTCAATGCTATCTTTTGAAGTCACCACTTACGGAAAAACAGAGCAATTGAGCGCACTTGATGAAGGGATTACTAGAGTGCCGTTCATTGAAACGGTTTAGCTAGAAGCTTGCAATATTCGAGAAATTAATCTTTATTGAATCTATTTTTTGATAAATTTGCAGATTCAGAAATTCCTTCAAAATAGGAGAATCGACCTCTACTTGGGCGCTCGTAAATCCTACCCGAGCAAATTGATTCATAGAGCCAAGCATCCCCGCGTCTCGCCCCGGAATCAAAACTAATCTCTACCTGTATCAAAGTCTACTAAATTCTTCTACTAAATCGGTTAATGTCACAGATTATCTTCCAGTAAAATTTCTGAAACCATCTCGAATTAAACATCCATGCGCTTAGAGCAGCTTCAAGCATTTCTTTCAGTTGCTGAAACTGGTAGCTTTCAGCAAGCGGCCCGGAAGTGTGGCGTTACCCAATCGACTATTAGCCGCCAAGTGCAGGGATTAGAAGCGGAAGTGGGTTTGTCGCTGTTTCACCGCACGGCCCACGCGAAATTGACTGTGGGAGGGGAATGCCTGCTGCCTCACGCTCGCAAAATCTGTCAGACTTGGCGAAATGCTGCTGAAGAATTGGGAGACTTACGGGCGGGAAAGCAGCCGGAACTCTGCGTGGCTGCGATTCACTCGGTTTGCGCTGCTTATTTGCCGCCTGTGCTGCAAAAGTTTTGCCGCGACTATCCAGACGTGCAGTTGCGGGTGACTTCCCTCGGAAGCGATCGAGCTCTGAAAGTCCTCAAAGACGGTTTGGTGGACATAGCGGTGGTGATGAACAACCGCCATTTTACTCAAGCCCCGGAAATGTTGGTTGAGGTGCTCTACAATGAGCCGATCGAGGTGTTGATGGCGGCGGGTCATCCCCTGGCCCAGTACGATCGAGTACCTTGGCCGGAATTGGTTTGTTACCCGCAAGTGGTGTTTAAGGACGGGTACGGAATGCAGCGGATGGTGCAAGAACAATTTGGACGCATCGGTGCTAAACTTCATGCTGTTTTGGAACTCAACACTCTTGATGCTTTTCGGGGTGTGGTGCGACAGGGAGAATTGATTGCTTTGCTGCCGCATTCAGCTTTGCTGGAGGCGAAGGGCGATCGCACTTTAGCAATTCGGTCGATCGCCCAAGAGCGGTCAACTTCCAAGGTTTCGACAATCGGTCAATTGGCGACCGATCCGACTTGGACTCGCGAAGTGGTGTTGGTGACAACTCACGATCGAATGCAAATTCCGCCGATCGCCCATTTCTGGAATCTGGTACGCGAATTTGTGCCGCCATTGGATGTAATCAAGCTAGAAAAATCAGGGAGTTAATTCGATAATTTTGAATTGAGAGTTCGGAATTTTAAATTTAAAACGATTCAAATATTACCAATTACTAACTACCAATTACTAACTACCAACTACCAATTACCAATTACCAACTTCAAAAGTTATGAGTGACGCATTTAGAGAATTGCTGCGAAAAATTGGCAGCGGAGCACACACAGGAGAAAACTTAACTCGCTCCGAAGCAGCAGCAGCCACGCGGATGATGCTGCTCCAAGAAGCAACACCGGCTCAAATTGGAGCTTTTATGATTTCCCACCGCATTAAACGGCCCACCGGCGAAGAATTAGCCGGAATGCTCGATGCTTATGAAGAATTGGGGCCTATGCTTGCCCCCCCAAACCGAGAAAAAGGGTTTTCCGTCTCTACCGTCGCCGTGTTTGGCGTTCCTTACGACGGGCGATCGCGCACGGCTCCAATTAGCCCTTTAACAGCCTTAATTTTAGCAGCCTCTGGCGTGCCAACCCTCATGCACGGGGGGGATACTATGCCAACCAAGGAAGGCATTCCCCTGATTGAAATTTGGCGCGGTTTGGGAGTTGACTGGAGAAAACTGAGTTTAGAAAAAGTCCAGCAAGTTTTTGACAGTACCGGTTTAGGTTTTGTTTATCTTCCCAAGCATTTTCCTCAAGCCACCGCTTTAGTTCCCTACCGCCGCGAAATCGGCAAACGGCCACCTTTTTCGACAATGGAGTTGATGTGGTGTCCCTGTGCCGGCGACGTTAACGTCATCTCCGGCTACGTCCACCCGCCCACAGAAGGTATGTTTCAAAAAGCCTTTGAGCTGCGGGGAATCAAAAATTATACCACAGTCAAAGGATTGGAGGGAAGCTGCGATTTGCCGCGCGATCGTACTGCGATTATCGGCATTGCTAAGCCGGACACTGAGTTCGAGCGAGTGCTTTTGGCCCACGGAGATTACGGTTTTAGCAGCACCAATCCTGCCTTTGAATCAGCCTCTGAGTTATTCAAACAAATGCAGGAAGTGTTGTTGGGAAAACCCTCGGAATTGATGCAGTCCGCTATCTGGAACGGCGGATTTTATCTGTGGCGCAGCGGAGTTTGTTTGGATATGAACTCGGGTTTGATTCAGGCAGAAACTTTATTGAGTAGCGGCCAAGTCGTGCAAAAACTTGAGGAAGTTAGCCAAGCCGTTAGTGTTTTTAGTTGAGAATGATTAATCAGGTTTTGTGTGCAGTGGGAACCTACATTGAGCAGGTTTTGTACACAGCACCCTAAATGGAGAAATTTTACTTCCTTCTTCCCTCTTCCTTCTTCCCTCTTCCTTCTTCCCTCTTCCTTCTTCCCTCTTCCTTCTTCCCTCTTCCTTCTTCCCAATGACTAATCATAAAATTGCTGTAATTGTGCTTGCAGGCGGTCAAAGTTCGCGGATGGGTAGGGATAAAGCTCTGCTGGAAATTGAGGGCAAATCCCTATTGCAGCGGGCGTTGGAAGTTGCCGCAGTTGTAACCCCCGAAGTTTATGTTCTGACTGCTTGGCCCGATCGCTATCGATCGACCTTAACCGAAACGTCCCAATTTCTGGTAGAGTACAATCCCGGTTCCGGGCCCTTGGTTGCATTGACTCAGGGATTGAAAGAAATTGCCGCCGAGTGGATTTTACTGTTAGCTTGCGATTTGCCTTTGTTGGATGCCCAGATTATCCAGAAGTGGGCGAGTCAGTTAACAGAGTTTCCCCCATCTACTTTAGCAGTTGTGCCTTATCAAAATTCGCGCTGGGAGCCTTTGTGCGGCTTCTACCGCCAACAATCTCTGCCCAGCTTGCAAAGTTTTATTGACAAAGGGGGACGTTCCTTTCAAGTGTGGTTAAATCAAATCCCCGCAATCCCTCTACCTGTAAGGGAACGAGAAGCAGTAATGTTATCCAATTGCAATACATTAGAAGAGTTTGAGAAATTAAAAGGTAAAATGGTTAACGGTTGACTGTTGACTGTTGACAGTTAACTGACTAATGACTAATGACTAATTACTAATTACTAATTACTAATGATTAACGCATATTGGTTGCTCGATCGCAATATAACTTTCCTCAATCACGGCTCTTTTGGGGCTTGTCCGATTCCTGTACTAGAAGCGCAAACCATTTTTCGAGAACAACTGGAAAGAGAACCATTGCGCTTTTTACTGCGGGAATTTGAACCATTGTTGGACAATGCGAGAAATCAGTTAGCAGCATTTATTGGTGCGAGTGAGGAGGACTTGGCGTTTGTGCCGAATGCGACGACGGGAGTAAATGCAGTTTTGCGATCGCTCTGTTTTGCTCCGGGCGACGAATTGCTAACTACAAATCAGGAATACAACGCTTGCCGCAACACACTTAATTTTGTAGCCGAGCGTACAGGGGCTAAAGTAATAGTAGCCGAAGTTCCCTTTCCAATTGAGTCACCTGACCAAATTATTGAAGCAATAATTAAGTGCGTTTCACCGCAAACAAAGTTAGCATTATTAGACCACGTTGTGAGCCAAACAGGTTTAATATTTCCCATCAAACAGTTAGTCGGCGAGTTAGCTAACCGTGGCGTGGATGTATTAGTAGACGGAGCTCACGCGCCGGGAATGGTAGCGCTGAATTTAGATGAAATTGGGGCGGCTTACTATACGGGAAATTGCCACAAATGGCTGTGCGCGCCCAAAGGTGCGGGCTTTTTATACGTGCGGCGCGACAAGCAAGATGCCATTCGCCCAACTACGATCAGTCACGGTGCTAACTCGCCCCGCGCTGATAAATCGCGCTTTCAATTAGAGTTTGACTGGATGGGAACTGTCGATCCGAGTCCTTATTTGTGCGTCCCTGTGGCTATTGATTTTATGGGTTCTTTGTTGGGTGGCGGCTGGCCGGAATTGAGGGCAAAAAATCATGCTTTGGCGTTGGCGGGGAGAAAAATAGTGGCCGACAAATTAGATTTGCGGCTGCCTTGTCCTGATGAAATGGTGGGTTCTATGGCTGTTGTGCCATTGGCAGACTCCCAGTCTGATGTGGTTGCAAAGGGAGGAATTCCACCTTTGCAAGAGGCGCTCTGGGAGATTTTTAAAATTGAAGTTCCGGTGATTCCTTGGCCGGATGCTAGCAAGCAGTTGGTGAGGATTTCGGCTCAGTTATACAATACATTGCCGCAGTATCAATATTTAGCTAAGGCGCTGGTTGAGCTGACGAGAAGTTGAGGGGGAGCTTCAAAAAAAACATAACACCCAGCTACAAACAGTTATAGGTTTGTAGTTAGGGTGTCGGTTCTCATAGTTTGGGAGAATACAGACTATAGCCTTTCTCAGAAAGATGAGGTACTCTCCGGCATAGGGCATAGGGCATAGGGCATAGGGCATACCTCACTTTTTTGAAAACCGCTATATTCGTTTTTACTATAAAGGTAGTAAAGGTTATACAAATAGGCTCAGAAAGAGTTAAACTCCTGCAAGGAATTACCTTGATTCCTGTTTAATTTTGCTACTATTTACCTAAAATAAAAAAATACAAAAAAAACCGCTCTAAAACCGCATAGCCCTAAACTTCGCCCATCCACCCAAACCGAATAAAATTTGTAAATAACCAGCGAAATTTCCTAAGTTAAAACAGGGTTGTCAAACCGGATAGTACACAACTTCCGCGCGACAGAATATAATGCAATACGGTTCAGTTAAGGCTCAAATAGTGGTAAATTAGGTATGGTGTCCAAAAATGGAGAGCAAGTAAGGTGCATC
>NZ_JAUBRM010000217.1:0-2169 GCF_036701905.1 Microcoleus sp. MON2_D5 | reverse complement strand
TCATCTTTTTTCACAGTTTTACTAGCTTTTTCATTTTGGCGCTTTTTTCATATATTTGCAAAAGTGAGATGCACCCCCTTGCCCTCGTTTCCGCGCTTAGGTAAAGTATATACATCAACCTACTTATTTTCCGTATTTGCTAATCGGTTGATGCCGAAAAATCGCCCCGATTACTCAAGTTTTATTCACTGGCTAAATCTGACTCAAAATGAAAGCGATCCAATTGCCATGTTAGCTCGCAGCGGTGGGCGGCGAGAAACAGATACTCTAACTGTTTTTCTCATTCCTGAACCAGATTCAGAAGGGCGGTATCGCCTCCACTTTTTCTCGCATGGGTTGCGCTACTTGCCACAAGGTGCGATTGAGCGAATTAACTGTTTAGAACCTGGAGAAAAGTTGTGGTTGGCTCACGAATTTCAAAATCATTATGATTCTAAAGCATTGACTTTAAATACAGAAGACCACTACATTGTCGGGTATTGTCCGCGATATTTGAAGAGTGAGATTTTTGAACTTCTCTTGAGGAATCCTAGTTTTGTAGAAGTGCGTGTAGAGCGAGTAAATCAACCGCCAACACCGTTTCAGTTTCGCCTGCTGTGTAATATAACTACTCAATGCTATAATGACTTCCGCCCATTTTCAAGTCATGAATATCAGCCGCTCAGCAGCTCTTAGGTACTGGAAAACCCTTGCAACTTCGAGTTAGACTCCTCTTGGCAAAGTTGAGCCAAACATTCATCACTGCAAGTCGCTCAGGAGCCTTTTCGCAATCCGGCTTGCTCGATCGGCGCTTTCTTCCCCAATCCGGTCTCACCGGA
Source organism: Microcoleus sp. MON2_D5 (assembly GCF_036701905.1). Lineage (NCBI taxonomy): Bacteria > Bacillati > Cyanobacteriota > Cyanophyceae > Oscillatoriales > Microcoleaceae > Microcoleus > Microcoleus sp. MON2_D5. The sequence continues at coordinate 1,351 of NZ_JAUBRM010000217.1, read as the reverse complement.
GTGCTACTGAAGTGGGGACTTATAGCAATTTAGTATCAATTGCTACATTCTGCACCAAATATCCGAGAGAGCCCAACTGCTAAAAGCCGATCAACTGCTTGCGAGCGATCGCCCTCAAGATCTCAAAGCGGTTCTATACTGGGCTTTTTTCTTGTTGGTGCAAAGATTCGGCTTCTTCACGAAGTTGGGCAAGCGCTTCTTCGGATAAGTTTTCAAGCATTGAATTTAGCTGCTTTTTATTACCATTTTCGGGGCTGCTGGTGGCGAGAGATTGTGTCGGCATCAAGCGAGGATTCGCGCTGTAAAAAATTTTCAAAGAGCTGAAAAAATGTATCAAGCGCTTGGGATTCATCTTCTGAATACAAAAGGATAATTCGCGCCCAAGACTTGGTAGATGGCTGGTTAAATTGTTTTTCAATCCAGTCTTAAAATTCTGCAAATTCTTGTTCCTGTTCAGTAACAGGAATTCCGAGTTGGCGACAGGCTAAAGTGTAACCATCTAAAAAAGCTTGCAGACTAAAGATAGAAGGCTTGCCGAGATAAAGGGCGGTTCTAGTTTTGATTTTATCTAAAAGCTGATCAAAATTGTTTTCTGCTGTAATTGGGGGTGTAGCTTGAGGATTTTTCCAGACATATTCTTTGAGGGATGGCAGGGTGGATTAATTGTCGAAAAAATAAACTAAGCTGATTGGGCTATTTGTTGATGCTACGTGAAGGATTTAACTGGTTGATCTCGGTTAGAAAAACCGAAAAGCAACTCACTGATATTTTCAAGTTGGTTAGCCATCAATCTTAAAGCTTGAGGAAGAGTATTCGTACCACTCATCCGAGCTCTCTTATACTAAAAGTGGAATAATAGTGAGGAAGGCGTTAAGAGATATGGAATATTGAGCGAATTTACAGCACTCTTTGACTTGATGGCTTCTGAGTGATGGCAACAAAAGCGAGCGCCGCAAGAGTGAGAAATGAGCTATGACAAAACCCAAGAGGTATCCCGACAATTGGCACTCTTATTGCGCTCTCCGTGAAAGAAAGTGCGCTCTGGCGCTGTACTAAATGCAACCAACAATGCCTCCGACCCGGTAAGAAAAGTGGCTTAACCAAGTCCGAACGATGTTCCCTAACTTTGACAGTGCACCACCGCAACAGAATACCGGAGGACAACCGCCCAGAAAATTTAATAGCCCTTTGTACCGCGTGTCATCTTTCTTACCACAACCGCGGGCAATCCAACGGGGTGCATCTCACTTTTGCAAATATATGAAAAAAGCGCTAAAATGAAAAAGCTAGTAAAACTGTGAAAAAAGATGAGGGAAAAAAATGACACCCGAAGACCAAAAGCGCCTAAAAG